>DASXFK010000140.1:0-15900 GCA_036489635.1 Rhizomicrobium sp.
AGCGACGGTGCCACGCCGAAGTTCACCAGATCGGCCAGCGAGTCGAGTTGCGCGCCGATCAGCGAATTGGCTTTCAGCAGACGCGCGACGCGGCCGTCGAGGGTATCGAGGATCGCGGCGCACACGATGGCCGAAACGGCGGTGTGCCAGTCGCCCGCGAACGCGAAACGGATGGAGGTGAGACCCGCGCACAGCGCCAGGATGGTCAGCGCGCTCGGAATGAATTTCGCCAGGCGCATTTCGCTCGTGCGATCGAGGCGCGATTTTCCCATGTCGGAAAGTTTGCTCATCAGGGGAGTTCCGCGAGGATCGTTTCGCCGGCCGTCACGCTCTGCCCCGGCGTCACCAGCACGCGCGCGCCGGCGGGCAAGTAGACGTCCAAGCGGCTCCCGAACCGAATTATTCCAAAGCGATCGCCTCGACATACGTCTTCACCGTCCTTGAGGTCGCATTTGATGCGCCGCGCCACCAAACCGGCGATCTGCACCACCGCCAAATCTACCCCCGCAGGCTTCACCCGAAGCCTGACCGCCATCCGCTCATTATCCTCGCTCGCCTTGTCGAAGGAGGCGTTAATGAACTTGCCCGGCCGGTAGGCCAAAGCGGTGACAGTTGCATTACACGGAATCCGGTTCACATGCACGTTGAACACGTTCATGAAGATACTAAGCCGAATCAAAGGCGTAGGGCCAAGGCCGAGCTCTGCGGGCGGCGCCGCCTCGACCAGCGGCAGCAGTTTGCCGTCTGCCGGGCTCAGAACCAGATTGTCGCCGGCCGGCGGGTGGCGCTCGGGATCACGGAAAAAGGCCAGCACCCACACCGCCACGGGCAGGAGGACCCAGCCCAGCCAGGGCAACAGGGCAAACGCCAGCACATCGGCCATCGCGGCAAAAGCGATATAGGGCCAGCCCTCGCGGTGGATGGGAATGCGCAAAAGCCTGGGCTCTCTTCAAGCGGCGCGGGGGGATAGGCCGTCTTCGTGGCGGATGCAAGGCGAACAAATGTTCGAGCCCGGTATCTTGGCCGGGTTGCTAGAGGCGGCGCCTTTGCGTATCTAGCGCCTTTCCGGGAAAGCCGCCTTAGCTCAGCCGGTAGAGCACATCATTCGTAATGATGGGGTCGCGTGTTCGAGTCACGCAGGCGGCACCGGATTTCCGATACAATTCAGAGAATTCTCCAAAGACCTCGAAAACGACTGACTCCGTCCGCCCTTGGGCACACACTTGGGCAGCGGTAGCCAAAGAACGACTACGGCGTGCGTACGAAAGCGTGACTGCCGCCATCTGCATCGTAGTAAGTTCCCACGATCACGCTCTTCGAGTTGATGGCTGCGGGGATTGTGCCGCCGGTTGCTCCAGGCGCATCGAACGTCATGATCGTTCCATTGGCGGCGCGTACGAAGCCATCCCGGGTCGATCCGCTGTTTTCATAATAACCTGCGATCGCCCCCGCCCCATTCATGGCCTGCGGATAGGTTGCAGTGGAGTCCGGCGGGTCGAACTCTGTAACTTTTCCATGGACGGCGCGCACAAATCCGCGAGACGAGCTGCCATAGAAATTGCCAAAGGTGACACCCCCCTTGTTGATGCCCAGGACATCCGTGCCAAAGGGGCCTTTTTTGCTGGCTCCTGGAACGTCAAAGATCGTGAACTTCCCGCCGATGCCGCGGACAAACCCACGATAGGCGCCCTTGGCGTTGATACATTCCCCTGCGATCACACCTTTATTGTTGATGCCCCATATTAGTGTTCCCCCCGTTTCTCCAGCAACATCGACTGTTGTGATATTTCCGCTGGCGTCTCGTAAGAAACCGTGAGAGATGCTCGCATTGTCATAGTAGAACCCCACGATCACGCCGTTCGCGTTCATTGCGGTTGGTCTTGTGGTCACCGCTCCGGGCGCATCGAACGAAGCGATCGTGCCGTCAGGCGCCCGTACAAAGCCGTGAATTGTGCCGTGGCTATCGAAATAGAAGCCGGTGATCGCTCCACTGTCATTGATGGTTACGGGAACGTCCTGTTTGCCGCCTTTTGGGTTGAACTTCGTGAATGTCCCCTTGGCGGATCGCACGAACCCGTAGAAGTACTTGCCGATGCCATCGTCTCCGACGATGACGCCGCTCGCATTGATGCCACGCGCTTCTGTGTCGGTCGATCCTGGCGCATCGAATGTGGTGAGGTTCGCGTCGCGATGCGGCGAGTTGAAGGAAGGGTAAAGTGGCGAAGAGGGAAAAGAGCTTCCCCAAACGGGCGCCAAAAAAAGTCCAAGAAGGCCGCCTGCCGTAAGAATTGTTCTCAACATTGTTCCCCCCCGGAAATGAAACGCGCGGCTCACGGTCCGCGCCGCACCAATTGTCGCTCGCTGCACCTTGCGGTGCGGCTTTCGTTCGAGACTAACGGGATCGCAAATCGCGGCGCATTATCCGAACGGATTATGCGGCCGCGTGCCCAACATGCAGACGGCACGCACAAGCTGCGCGCGGGCCTTCATCGCCAGGCCAGCCGCCGCGCCCTGGGCGTTTTCACGCCAAGCCCGGTCCGGTGCCGATTCAATATCGCGCTGCGTTCTTCCACATCGAGAAACGAGCCGAAATTTCTTCAATGCATTGAAATATGATGCTTATTTGCGTGGGACAGCGGCCCCGCTGCGGTCGAAAGGCCGCAGTCGCAATGTTGGGTTTGCGTATTCGAGCCACGCAGGCGGCACCACGAGCCCGACGATCCATCCTATTGCGTGATCTTATTGGGTCCGCTGGCCGTCGTATCCGTGCCGATGGCTGCGATGTTGTTGTTGCTCGACGTCAGCGAAATTCCCGTTTGCGCGGTCACGTTCAAGATTCCCGCATCTATCGCGCCCGTCGTGGCGTCCTCCGTAACATTCGTGACTGAGTTGAGGTTCAGGGTGCCCTGCGTCGCCAGTGTGCCCGTGACCGAGATCGCGCCCTTGTTTTGCGTCGTCAGGCTCAACGCGCCCGTGCCGGTATTGACCTCGCCGCTGACAGAAAGATCGCGGTCATCTGTGAGCGACAGATTCCCGTTGCCCGTCGTGAACGCGACATCGGCGATCTGATTGGCGCCGTTCAGTATCGCATCGCCCATGCTTGTGCCGATCAAGGCGGCGGCGATAATCCGACCGCTGCCTGAATCTTCCGCGATCCCCGCCGCGGATGTGAGAAATACGGCATTGGCGTCGATCTTCGCGTCGATGGCGATTGCGTTTGCGGTGCCGGTTGTGACGATTTCGACGCTGTTCCCGCTGACCGCGCCTGCGATCGTGAGTGCCGACCTGTCGTTCAGCTTGAACTCTGCCAAATGCCCGGCCGAGACGACGTCGAGGATCGGAATCGCGTTCATCCCGGTGAGGATGATGTTTCCCTGAGCGGCAGCGGCAAGTGAGGCGGCAGAAATCGAGCCGGAAGCGCTCTCCTCTACGTCTCCTTTCGGCGCCGACAGCGTTACCGCGCCATCGACGGCGATCGCGTCGTCGATCGTGATGCCATCGGATGCCGCGTCGGAGACGCTCAGATCGCCACTGACGTTGACCGGGCCGCCGTCGAACGTCACTGCGCTCTCGTCTTTGAACGAAAACCCGCCCGCGACCGTGTTGGCGACGCTGTCCAGCGTGCCCACGTCGTTGGCGTCATCGAGCGCGAGGCCATTGGCCGCTTGCAGGGAAAGCGTGCCGTTTCCCCGGATTTTGCCGCCATTCATCTCGTCAATCGATCCGGCCGCAACCAGGCTTATCTGCGGTCCTTTGAGTTCCCCCTCGATGGAAAGATTGTCGCCGGCGCCAGTCACGGTGAGCGCTGTTACGCCTTTAACCCTGCCTGTCACCGCGAGACTTTCATTATCCGTAAGCGCGAAGTCGCGGCCATGCGTTTCGATATTGCCCAGATTGGCGATGACGTTCGCGCCGTTGAGGAGAAGCGAGTCGCCGTGGACATCGCCGACAAGCGTCATGGCGTGAATGGCTCCTTTGCCTTTCTCCATCACACTTGCTTGAACTAGGCGCGGCGCGAGGAGCTTTACGGTTCCACCGGCTGAAACCAGATTGGAGATGGTGCTCACGCCTGCGATGGTGAGATTTCCCGCACCTGCATCTACCACCCCCGTAATGTTGGTGCCGGGGGCATCATGAAAGAGGACATTTCCGCCGACATTCGTCAGGCTCGTGAGATCGAAAACATCGACGCCTGGAAGATAGATTCCGCCTACCGCGCTGATGTTGAGGGCGTGAGCTGCGATCCCGCCGCCGGTGTCATGACCGCCATGATCGGTGGTTTCGCGAATTGTTCCCGTGGATCGCAGCGTGACGACGCCGCCGAGATAATCGACGCCGCCGTCGGAGATCAGAAGAGAGCGCGCGTCATTTAGTTGAAAGTTGGCATTTTGCGCCGGGTCGTCGAACGCGCCCAGCGTCACGATCTGATTGGCGGCGGTAAGCTTCACGCCACCCTCGGACAAGCCTGTCAGCATGTTGGCAGTGATGATTCCGGACGCGTCCTGTGAAATCGAACCCGGCGTTCTCAGAACGACCGTGTTGCCCGTCAGCCCGGCATCCAGGGCGATTCCATCTTTCTCCGATCCGCCAACGCTGATTTCCAAAATGGCATCGCCGGTGTCGACAGCTCCCGTCACTTTGAAATTGTCGCTGATGCCCAGGTAAAAATTGTGATTGTTCGTGTCGAAGCCATCGAGATCGGCGACGGTGCCCAGCAAATCGAACGAGCCCCCGGAAGAACCGGTGAGCGTGTGGATATCGATCTGCGCGTCATTCTCTTCTGCGATCGTTCCACCTGACGCGAAGCAGAGCGTGCCGCGAGAACCGGTCAGCGCCGCTTCGATGAGAACGTCGCGATAAGAATCCAACGAAAGCGTAGCCGCCGTGTGCCAATTCAACGCGGCATCGACGACGATATCGCCCGCACCCTTGGTCGCAATACCCGGGCCGCTCGCGGAGTTTTCCGTCGTCTGCAGCGTGACATTCGTTCCGGCATTCAGCGAAGCGTCGATTGTTTGCGCTGCGGCGGCATCGACTGTCAGGTTCTTCGGATCGACAAGCCAGGTACCGCCATGACCCGCGTCGATGTGGCCCGCAATCGACACTCCGCGACCTGACGTCTCGATCTTGCCCCCGGACCCATTGCGATTTCGCGCGAAAAGATCGCCGGTGACTTTCGTTCTTCCATCGTGGGAGATCAGCAAAATGTCCGCGTCGTGGCGCGCGTCTCCGACTGCACGAATGACGCCCGCATCCAGAGCTTCGCCGGAGCGCGCGCGCAGCGTTGCGACAGACGCGGCAATGCTTCCGAAATTCGCGACCTTTCCGCCGACGAGGCGTGTTTCGCCTCCGGAAACAATCGAGCCCCGATTGACCACGGAAGCTCTCGCGGCGCTGAAATCGCGATCTTTGTCCAGGAACGCCGTGTTAGAAAGTGAGCCGCTGCTGGCAACGAAGGCGCCGCCTGTGACCACCTTGCCGGTGCCGGAGACGATCACGCCTGAATTGTTCATCAAATAGAGCGAGCCGGTGGCGTGCAGCGAACCCGCGAGGCGCGAAAGATCGCTGCCATCTACCCGGTTGAGCGTGGCGCCGGATCCATTATCGAACGCGACGCGGCTGTTCTTGCCGATGGAAAAACTGTTCCAGTCGATGATGCCTGTGGTCGAGGACTGGCTCACCGTCAGCGATCGGTCGGCTCGGCTGATCGAGCCCTGACCCGCAACGTAATGCCCGTGCCCCGGAAGGCCGGCGGCGTGGCTGCCAGTCGCGGCCAGAAAAAGAACAGATGCAAGCGCGCTCGTGCACTTCCAATGATTTCGCGAATACATGGCGCCCCCCGGCCGGATCCTTTGCAGGATAATGCAGTATGCGAATCCGGCCGTCTATGTGCTGCTGTGTAGGTCATTGACCTACGGACTGCGGCGGACGGGCGGTGGCCCGGGAGCCTCGCCGTCTTTACCTATCCTTAGTCATGGCGGGCGCAAGTTTTCCGGCGATAGCCGCGGCTAAGACGGCGCCATTGGGTTTGGCGGGCTCGAAGCGAAAGAGCCTTGCATGAGTGTCGCCCTCCAGCATTTTCCCGATCAGCTCGAGCCCACCTTGATGAAGAAGGGTGGCGTCGGCATCGGCCCGCTGATGTCGCAGGACGTGGCGCCGATGTTCGTGTGGATCAACGACGTCGAAGCCGTCAGCCAGGACTTCGCCTATCGCCCGACCGACAAGACGGCCTTCGCCACCTGGCTCAACGCTTTTGCCGCCGATGCCACGCGCGTGTTGTTCGTGATCCGGCTGGCGGGCAGCGCCGATGCGGCGGGTTTTTTGGTGTTCAGCAGCATCCAGCCGGTGCACAGAAGCGCCGAGCTCGGCATCCGCGTCGGGCGCGAAGGCGATCGCGGCCGTGGCATCGGCAAGGCGGCGCTTTCGCTGGCGCTCGATTTCGCGTGGAACCATCTCAATCTGGTGCGCGTGCATCTGCGCGTCCTGGCCGACAACGAGCGCGCCATCAAGGCGTATCAGGGCGCAGGCTTTGCGATCGAAGGCCGCCACGCCGCCGCCGCTTATATCGGCGGGCGCTGGCACGACATGCTCACCATGGCCGCGCTCAATCCGCGCGAAGCCGTTTCGTGAACCTTATTTGTACTGCGCCTCGATCTGTTTGAGATGCTCGGTGAGTGCAGGGATGCTTGCGCCGTGCTGGCTCAGGAACGCGGTGAACTGGTCGCGCTCTTCCTGCGCCAGCCAGATTCCGGCGACGCTGAAATCCACGATCATCGGCTTGCCGTTCTCGTCCATCACGCGGAAGTCGATTTGCAGCGGCGCCTCGCCGTTTGCGGCGTGCGGGTCGATCAGCACCGTGGACACCACCACATCGCCCGGCGCGTGCGCGACCGCGCCGGTGACCTTCAAGGTCTCGCCCTGGTAGCGCGCGAAATAGGATTGATAGACCGCGATCGCATAATTCTGGAACTGCGAGATGAAGGCGCTCACATCCGCGCCCGGCGCCGTCTTGCGATAGGAGCCGAGGGTGAAATCGGCGGTGCGGTCGAGGTCGGTGATGGAGAGCAGCAGGGTCTCGAACTGGCCGCGGCGATCCGCCTGGCTGAGCGAGGCGTCGCTCAGGATCGCCAGGCCCTTCTGCACATTCTCGGCGATGAAGCTTTGCGCCGAAGCCGCCGTGGTCTGTGCGTTGGCCGGTGCGAGCAGGATCGCGAAGACCAGCGCTGCGGCGCCCGCGACACGCGCAAAAGCGGCAAAAGATACATTCCACATCCGACGCATGACATCGCTTTCCAAGTTCGCGCGCGGGCTATGCCCTTGCTTGGTGGCGCAATTAGGGCACCGGCACAAACAATTGCGCTGCCTTGCAATCGGCACGAGCGCTATTTGTCGTCGGCCGCGAGCTTTTTCAGCGCATAGAGCAATTCCAGCGCCTCGCGCGGGCTGAGCGAATCCGGCGAGATGTTGCGCAGCGCGTCTTCGAGGCCGCTTTGCCGGACCGCGGATTTGAGCGGCGCACCCGCCTGGAACAGCGGCAGGTCGTCGATGCGCGCCAGCGGCTTGTGGCCTTCGCGGCCGTCCTCCAGCGCCCGCAAGACTTCTTCCGCACGCGCGATCACTTGCGCCGGAAGGCCGGCGAGCTTGGCGACATGGATGCCGTAAGAGCGATCCGCCGCACCCGGCGCCACTTCATGCAGGAAGACGATGGTATCGTTCCATTCCTTCACGCGCATGGTGACGCAGGCGAGCGAGTCAAGGCGCTCGGCCAGCGCCGTCATCTCGTGATAATGCGTGGCGAATAGCGCGCGGGATTTGTTTTTCTGCGAAAGATTTTCGACGGCGGCCCATGCGATAGCGAGGCCATCGAACGTCGCCGTGCCACGGCCGATCTCATCGAGGATGACGAGGCTGTGCGGCGTTGCCTGATTGAGGATGGCGGCTGTCTCCACCATCTCGACCATAAACGTCGAACGCCCGCGCGCCAGATCGTCCGCCGCGCCGACGCGGGAGAACAATTTGTCCACGATGCCGAGATGCGCGGATTGCGCGGGCACGAATGCGCCCATCTGCGCCATCACCGCGATCAAGGCATTCTGGCGCAGGAAGGTCGATTTGCCCGCCATGTTCGGGCCCGTGACGAGCCAGATGCGCTTCTTCTCCAATTCGCAATCGTTGGGCACGAAGGCATTGGCGTGGTCGGACGCGAGCGCGGCTTCCACCACGGGATGTCGCCCGCGGTGGATATGAAACGCGAGACTTTCATCCACCTTTGGCCGCACATGGCGCGCGGCGACGGCGAATTCGCCAAGCGCGGTGGCAACATCGACGCGCGCCAGCGCATCGGCGATGGAAGAGAGCGCCAGGCTCGCATCCAGCACCGCGGTCAGCATCGCGTCGAACAATTCACGCTCCAGCGCCAGCGCCTGATCGGCGGCTTGTGAAATGCGCGTGGCGAGTGAGGCAAGTTCGTCGGTGGTAAAGCGCACTGCCGTGCCGATGGTCTGGCGGTGGCGGAACAGCGCGCGGTTGTCGCCTTCCTGTAATTTGTCGGCGTGCTGCGGCGCCACTTCGATGAAATAGCCCAGGATGCCGTTGTGCTTGATGCGCAACTGCGCCACGCCGCTGCCCGCCTTGTAGCGCGCTTCCAAAGTGGCGATCACACGGCGGGATTCATCGCGCAGCGCGCGCACCTCATCCAGCGGCGCGTGGCTGCCGGCGACGATGAAGCCGCCATCGCGCGCGAAGAATGGCGGCTCGGCGACGAGGAAATGCTCCAGCTTGTCGCTCGCAATACTGGCTGCCGCGATGCCTTCGATCAGATCGTGACGTGCGTGCTTGATTTCGCCGAGCGATGGCTTCAGCGGATCGTTCAACTTATCCAGTTGATCGCGCAACGCGCGCGCCGCTTTCAAGCCATCGCGGATATTGCCCAGATCGCGCGGGCCGCCGCGCCCCACCGACAACCGCGCCAAAGCGCGCGCGATATCGGGCGTACGGCGCAAATCCTCGCGCAGTTGGCGGCGCAATTCGCTGTCGGCCGCGAAGAAGGCGACGGCATCGTGCCGTTCGGCAATCGAAGCCACGTCGGTCAGCGGCGATGATAGCCGGTTGCAAAGTTCGCGCGCACCCGCCGCGGTGACCGTGCGATCCATCGCCGCGAGCAGCGAGCCGTTGCGGGTGCCCGTCAGCGTCTCGACCAGTTCGAGATTGCGCCGGGTTGCCGCGTCGATGCCCATGAAGGCGCGCTCGCCCAGTTGCGCGATGGGCTTGAGCGCCGGAAGCTTTCCCTTCTGCGTCAGTTCGAGATAGCCGACCAGCGCGCCGGCCGCCGACAATTCCGCGCGGCTGAACGCGCCGAAAGCGTCCAGCGCCATCACTTTATAAAGTGCCTTCAGCGCACGCGCGCCATTGCCGGAATCGAATTTCACCGATGGCAGCGGCGTCAGCGCAGGCCCCAGCGCTTTCAGAAGCGGCGCGAACATCTCATCCGCCAGCAACCCATCCGGCGCCAGCACTTCGCGCGGGGCGATGCGCGCCAGTTCCGCCGCGACCTCGCTCGCCGCAACAGCGCCGACTTTGAAATCCCCGGCCGACATATCGGCATAAGCGATCGCGAAGTCCTGTCCGGCGCGTCCCAGACTCGCCAGCACATTGGAGGCGCGCGCTTCGAGCAGCGAATCTTCGGTCAGGGTTCCGGGCGTCACCAGCCGGATCACCTCGCGCTTCACCACGCTCTTGGCGCCGCGTTTCTTGGCTTCCGCCGGATCCTCGATCTGCTCGCACACCGCGACGCGGAAGCCCTTGCGGATCAGCTTCTCCAGATAGGCTTCCGCGGCGTGAACCGGCACGCCGCACATGGGGATGTCGCGGCCCTCATGCTTGCCCCGTTTGGTGAGCGCAATGTCGAGCGCTTCGGAGGCCTTCACGGCATCGTCGAAGAACAGTTCGTAGAAATCGCCCATGCGGTAGAACAAAAGGTATTGCGCGTGGGCCGCCTTGATCGTGAGGTACTGCGCCATCATGGGCGTAGCCTCGGCGTCGGGCGGGGTGACATGCTCGTTCATGGGGCGGACGCTAGCAGATCGTGCGGCACCGTTCCTCGCGGCGGCCCGTTCCACAGGGGTCGAAACGGGCTATTCTGTGGATGCCTTTGTTTCAGCATCGAGATTCGCGCATGGATGAGCATCAACGCCCCACTTTCACCGACGAGGAAGCCCTCGCGTTCCACGCGCACGGCAAGCCCGGAAAACTCGAAATCGCGCCGACCAAGCCGATGGCGACCCAGCGCGACCTGAGCCTCGCTTATTCGCCGGGCGTCGCGGTTCCCGTGCGCGCCATCGCGCAGAACCCGGACAGCGTTTACGACTACACCGACAAGGGCAACATGGTCGCCGTCATCTCCAATGGCACCGCCATTCTGGGCCTTGGCGATCTGGGCCCGCTGGCCGCCAAGCCGGTGATGGAAGGCAAGGCGGTTCTGTTCAAGCGTTTCGCCGACGTGGATGCCATCGACATCGAAGTCGACACCACCGATGTCGAGGCCTTCATCAATTGCGTGCGCTATCTTGGCCCGGCCTTCGGCGGCATCAATCTGGAAGACATCAAGGCGCCCGATTGCTTCGTGATCGAGGAGCGACTGCGCGAGTTGATGGACATTCCGGTGTTCCACGACGACCAGCACGGCACCGCCATCATCTCCGCCGCCGGCATCATCAACGCGCTGGCGCTGACCGGGCGCAAGATGGCGGACATCAAGGTGGTGGTGAACGGCGCGGGCGCGGCCGGCATCGCCTGTCTCGAACTGCTGAAGGCGATGGGACTTCCCAACGGCAACGCCGTGCTCTGCGACACCAAGGGCGTGATCTATCGCGGCCGCACCAACGGCATGAACCAGTGGAAGAGCGCGCACGCCATCGAAACCAAGGATCGCACCCTGGAAGACGCGATGCGCGGGGCCGATGTGTTCCTCGGCCTTTCGGTGAAAGGCGCGGTGACGCAGGACATGGTGATGTCCATGAAGAAAGCGCCGATCATCTTCGCGATGGCCAATCCCGATCCGGAGATCACGCCGGAGGAAGTCAAAGCCGTGCGCCACGACGCCATCGTCGCGACAGGCAGGAGCGACTATCCCAACCAGGTGAACAACGTGTTGGGCTTTCCCTACATCTTCCGCGGCGCGCTGGATGTGCGCGCCAAGACGATCAATCAGGAGATGAAGATCGCGGCAGTCAAAGCGCTGGCCGAGCTGGCGCGCGAAGACGTGCCCGACGAAGTGGCCAGCGCCTATCGCGGCAATCGCCCGGTCTATGGCCCGGACTACATCATTCCGGTGCCGTTCGATCCGCGCCTGATTTCGCGCGTGTCGGCTGCGGTGGCGGAAGCGGCGGTGAAGACCGGCGTGGCGCGGCGCGAGCTGAAAGACGTCAACGCCTATCACTACCAGCTTTCTGCGCGTCTCGATCCATCCGCGGTGCTGTTCCAGAACATCACCGCTTCGGTGCGCGCCAATCCCAGGCGCGTGGTGTTCGCGGAGGGCGAAGAGGAATCGGTGATCCGCGCCGCCTCCGCGTTCCAGACATCGGGATTGGGCCGGGCGTTGCTGGTAGGCCGCACGGAAGTCATCAAGACGGGCCTGCGCCGCGCCGGCATCGACGAACACAGCCTCGAAATCCGCGTGCCGCATTCAGCGCAAGATGCGCAGCCTTATATCGAGGCGCTTTATATGCGGCTGCAGCGCCGCGGCCTGCTCTATCGCGATTGCGTGCGCATGGTGACGAACGATCGCAATGTCTATGCGGCCTCTATGCTCGCGGCCGGTGACGCGGATGCGATGGTCACCGGCGTGACGCGCGCCTATCAGGCGGCGCTCAACGATGTGCGCCTGGTGCTGGATTCGCCGCCGGGACAAATCCCCATCGGCGTGGTGCTGATCTTTTCGCGCGGCCGCGTGGTGTTCGTGGCCGACACCTCGGTGCACGAGATTCCCACCAGCGAGCAGCTTGCCGACATTGCCGTGCAGGCGGCGCGCGTGGTGCGCCGCTTCGGCTTCACGCCGCGCGTGGCGCTGCTGGCGTCCTCGACATTCGGCTTCCCGCGCAGCGAACGCAGCGAACGCATCGTCGAGGCGGTTCACATTCTGGATCACCGCAAGGTCGATTTCGAATATGACGGCGAGATGGGCGTGGACGTGGCGCTGGATAAGGATCGCCTCGGGCTTTATCCCTTCGCGCGCCTCACCGACACGGCCAACGCGCTGATCATGCCCGCAATCCATTCCGCCTCGATCTCGACGCGGCTGCTGTCGCAGATGGGCGGCGCCAGCGTGCTGGGACCGCTGCTGATCGGCCTGGAGAAATCCGTCCAGATCGCCCCTTTGGGCGCCAAGATGAGCGAAATCTACAACGCCGCCATCATCGCGGCGCTGTGACAGTCAGATTGTGCTTCTCAGGAGTCCAATTGCGCTGAACATAAGCTCGCCAATGTTGGTCACTTGGGCGCTTTTGTGAGAAAAGACGCCGCTCTGCTTCTTCGCCATCCCAATCAAGCCTTTTGGCGATCTCTTCCACCCGATGACAGAACAGTGCGTACGCATCCGCGTTATTGCGATCGGAAACAGAGTCGCGCTTTCGCGGCTTCGAGGAAATCGGACTTTGGCCAAGCGCCAGATGCACCGTCGGCCCGAAAAGCAGATTTATTGATTTGGCAGTCCATTGGTCCAAGATATATGAATGCGAGCCCGGATTTAGAAAGAACATCAGCTTTGTAAAATATGCAATTCCAAGACCTGGGAGATGGTCGGAATTTCTAAGGCTCTGGAAAATCTGGAAGGCTTCGGCTCGATCTAGCCGTCCGGCTCTAAGCCGGCTCACTGCGGAAAGAAGACCTTTATCGCGAGCGGCCCAAGCACTTGCACCGTGACGACGATCCATACCGCCCCATGCCATGACGCTCAGAAAACAGGCTTCTCCACGGCTTCCTCCATTGCAGCAAAAAGCAGCAAGTTCGTCTCTGCTTAATGCTCTATGCGGCAAGGCACTAAGCACAGTCGACTCGGTGACAAAGTGCTGCGCCCACTTTCTTGCGTTTTGTCCCTGCCAAGGACTTGGATCAGCCGCATCTCTCAAAGCCGCGAAATGCTCTTCGTTCATCTCAGACCTTCAGCTCAAACTTCGTCGCCGCTACAAAGCCCAATAGCACGATGGCAATAAGGAAATCCGTCATCATCGCGAAGTTCTCTTTGAAATTGCGATGGCCGACGATCGTGTGGCCGATTCCGGCGAGCAGATAATAAAGGCCGCCGACGAACGCGCCCGCAATGATAAACATCGGGCTGTATAGCGAGAGCAGCCCCAGCGCGCCCATCGACAGGTTTCCGAAACCGATCTCGCGCACCAGCGGGAACACGTCTTCGCCCTGAAACTTGAAAATCTCCTGCGCGGTGAAGCGCGGCGTGAAGGTCTGGCGCAAGCCCGCGAGGAAGAGCCGCACACCCGCCGCCCAGAAGGTGAACCACTTGCCGATCAGCAAGACGAGCGGCGCGGTGCTGTGGAAATAGTTGTGCTCGGCCACCACAGACCCCGCCGGCAGCACCGCAAGCAGCAACAGCACCATCACGACATACATGGCTTGCCCCTTATCGCCCGCGCCTGTCAGATGGCCTTGCGTGAAGCGGTTTCAATGGCTGAAACGGCCGCGCCTACGGGCATTTTGTGGCGATGAGCGAGAAAATCGAGATGCCGCAGGCGCATAAGACCGCGCTGCTGGGCTTTGTTCTTGTCGCGGAAGCGGCGGGCGCGGCGGCGAGCCTGGTCACGCGCCCGGCGATTGAGAGCTGGTTTCCGCTGCTGCTGAAGCCCAGCTTCCAGCCGCCGGGCTGGCTGTTTGCGCCGGTTTGGGTGGCGCTTTACGCGTTGATGGCGTGGGCCGCGTGGCGGGTGTGGCGCGTGCGCGGGCTCAAGAGCCCGCCGATTATCCTCTATGCCATACAGCTTGCGCTCAATTGCGCCTGGTCGTTCGTTTTCTTCGGTGGCCATCGCATCGGACTGGCGCTGATCGAGATCGCGATCCTTTTTGTCCTCGTAATCGCGACCGCGGCGGTCTTCTGGCGCAACGACCGCTGGGCCGGCGCGCTGATGCTGCCCTATATCGCGTGGCTGGGATATGCGACGGCGCTGAACGGCGCGATTTTCCAGCTCAACGGCGGCACGTTCTAGAGCGTGATCTGGCGCCGAACGGGATATCCCTTCGGCCGATCGCGCTCTAAACGGCGACGCCGCTTTCCTCGCCGGCGAGATAGCGCTTGGCCAGCGCGTGATAGACGCCTTCGCGGCAGACGAGCTTGGAACTCGCATTGGCAATCAGCGCCGCCAGCATCAGCGGCACCAGCATCTGATGATTGTCGGTCATCTCCGAGACGATGACGAAGCTCGTGATCGGCGCCTGCACCACGCCGGTGAAATACGACACCATGCCGAGCAGCACGATGGCGCCGATCGGCGAGGACGGGAAGAACTGCGCCACGTCCGAGCCCAGCCCGGCGCCCACCGATAGCGACGGCGAGAAGATGCCGCCCGGCAATCCGCTGATCGAGGAAAGCGTCGTCGCCAGGAATTTCAGCGGTGTGAACATGAACGCCAGTCGCGCCATGCCATGCACGGCGGTGCGCGCATAGATGTATCCGGTGCCGAAGGTCGTTTCGTTCGAGGCATAGCCGCAGATCGCCACCAGCACGCCGCAGACGAGTGCGAACCACACCGGATGGCGCTTGATCAGCTCGCCGGCACGGCCCGGCAAACCGAATGCGAAGATGATGAGGATGCGCGAGAACAATCCGCCGAACAGCCCGCCCAGCACGCCGCAAACCGGAATCGCGAGCCAGCTCCAGCCGGTGGCGAGCATCTCCGCGGTCGAGCCGAAATAGCTGTAATTGCCGCCGAGCGCGATGGCGGTGAGGCCGGCCGCGATCACCGCGCCGATGATGAGGCCGGAGGTGCGAAGCTCGAAGCTGCGGCTCACTTCCTCGATCGCGAACACGATGCCGGCGAGCGGTGTGTTGAAGGCGGCCGCGACGCCGGCGGCGGCGCCTGCCAGAATCAATCCCGGCTGGCGGCGGGGGCTGAGCCGTCCGATCTCGAACATCATCGACGCGCCGACTTGCACCGTCGGGCCTTCGCGTCCCACCGAGGCGCCGAACAGCAATCCCATCAAGGTGAGCAGGACCTTGCCGACACCGGCGCGCCAGTTCACGAATTTGGCGCGATCCTCGGTCGCCTCCAATTCGCGCGCCGCGATAGCTTGCGGAATTCCCGAGCCCTGCGTGTTGGGAAAAAACCGCCGGGTCATCCAGGCGGTGAGCGCAAAGCCGAGCGGCGTCACCACGAAGCCGCCATAAGGCACGTGCCGCAGCATCTGCTGGAAGATATGCTGGGCGCCATCGGCCGCGCGCGCCAGGCCGACGGCCATCAGCCCAACCGCCAGCGCGCCGCCGGTGAAGATCAGTCGGCGCTGCCAACGGCGCGAAAGCATGCGCAGGACGCGCACATGCCGGACGTTAAGGGGAAGCCACATGCCGCATCTATAACGCCTTCAAATCGTTCGTGTCCGCGACACTTCGAAGCCCGCGAGTCCTTGCGCGTTTACCGCCCCCTTCCTATATACCCTCTTGGACCGGCAGGGCTTTGGCCAAGGCCGGTTTTGTCAGTTGAATCAATGGGGATAGGCCGGAGGGCGCTCGCTTGAGGCCAGGAACCTGTCCGCCAGAGGAAGAGGAAATAACATGGCTAAAGTGATCGGCATCGACCTGGGCACGACGAACTCGTGCGTCGCGGTCATGGAGGGCTCGGCCCCCAAGGTCATCGAGAATGCGGAAGGCGCGCGCACCACGCCCTCCATCGTCGCCTT
>DASXFK010000003.1:0-14174 GCA_036489635.1 Rhizomicrobium sp.
GACGCCCGCAACGAACTTCTCACCGCGCTGAACGATTACGAAGGCGCCGTCATCCTCATCAGCCATGACCGCCGCCTGATCGAAGCGACGATGGACCGGCTGTTTCTTGTAGCCGAAGGCGGCGTGCATCCGTTCGACGGCGATCTGGACGATTACCGCCGCTTCCTGCTCACCGGCGACAATGTCCCGCGCGCGCATGAAACAGAAAAAGAAGAAGCGTCCGCGCCCAAGATTTCGAAGGAAGACGCCCGCCGCGAAGCCGCAGAGCGCCGCAAGCAGCTCAAGCCACTGAAGGACAAGGTGGATGCGGCGGAGCATCAGATCTCGGATTTGACCGCCGAACTCGCAAAACTCGACCGCGCGCTCGCCGATCCGCTGCTGTTCACCAAAGACCCCGCGAAGGGCAAAGCCGTCTCCAAGAAACGCGCCGACGCCGCGCGCAGCCTGGCGGCGGCCGAAACGCGCTGGCTCGCCATCAACGAAGAATATGAAGCAGCGACAAAGGCGGACGCTTGAGCTCGCGCTAAAGCCGCCTACACTCGCCGCGCCGGGGGATTCTGCGTGCACGCTTTCGACTACATCATCACCTTGCTGTCTTTCGTTTATGCGTTGGCGATTGCGCATCTTCTTGCGACCATCGCCGAACTGGTGCGCGCGCGCAGGCGCGTTCGCGTTTCGTGGCTGAATGCGGCGTGGATGCTCATCGGGCTGCTCACCGCCATCGCGTGGTGGATCGGCATGTGGGACATGCGCGGGATTTCCGCGTGGTCCACATCGCTGATCGGCTTCCTGTTCATTACCGCCTTCGTGATCTATCTGCAGATCAGGCTGGTATGCCCTGCGGTTCCGCCGGAGGGCGAAATCGATCTGCCCGCCTTTCATCGCGAGAATGCGCGCGAATATATCACGGCCTTCGCGGTGACCGCGTTTCTCTCCGTTGTCACCAACATGTGGTTCGGTGAAATGACCAGCGTGCGCGAAACGATCGTGCAGAATATGGCCGTCGCACCGATGGTGGCGATCGCCGTCATCGCTGCCATTTCATTTCGCCCATGGGTTCAGGCCGGCGCGGCTGTTGCGGAACTTTTGTTGTGGGGCTGGTATTTTGCCACGCTGCAAAGCGCGCTGACTTAACGCGGCCCAGCGTTGCGCGCGCGGCGGGCGATCATCGCGAAGGGGATGCAGGCGAGCCACATGATCGCCGCGTAAAGGCCGCCGACCCAGTTGAGGCTGAGGAATACGATCGTCAGCACCGTGTCGATGATGAGGATTAGCGCGGGCAGCAGCGGATAACCGATGGCACGGTAGGGCCGCGTTGCCTCCGGCTCGCGGCGGCGCAGCACGAAGATCGAGGCGATGGTCAGGACGAACGACGCCGATTGCAGCGTGGCGATCAACCCAAAAAGCAGCACGAACGAGCCGCTCAGCGCCAGCACGATGGCGCAGGCGCCGGTGATCGCGAAGGCGGCGTAAGGGCTGCCGCCTGTGTTCACATTGCGAAAGATCGCCGGCAGCAGCTGGTCGCGCGACAACGCCAGCAAGATGCGCGGCGCGGCCATGATGCCGGCATTGGCGCAACTCGCCACCACCACCAGCGCGCCGACGGCGAACAACACACCCGTCGCATTGCCCGCGACATGAACGAGGATCGTGGAATAAGGCAGCGTCGCCTTTGCCAGTCCGTTTGGCCCCAGCGCATGCAGCAGCGCCGCGTTCACGCCAAGGTAAAGCACGGCTGCCAGACCGAGACCGAGAAACATCGCGCGCGGCAAGCTGCGGCCTGGCTGCGCGTTCTCTTCGGAGAACGACGCCGGCTCGTACCATCCGGCGTAGGCGCCCACAATCATCTGATAAGCGCCGAGCAATCCCAACGCGCCCACCTGCGGAAGCGCCGCGGCGGCGAATGTTTGCGGCGGCGTCGCCACCATGAACGCGATAACGCAGAATGCCGCCAGCGCCAGCGCTTTGGCGAGGCTGGTCAACTGTTGCAACGAGCGACCTTCGCGCAAGCCTACCATGTTGAAGCCGAAGACCGCGATCAGCATCGACACGGAGACGATTGAAAGATGATGCGCAGCAAACGGCCATATCAGTGCCGTGAAGTCCGCGAACGCGACGGC
Source organism: Rhizomicrobium sp. (assembly GCA_036489635.1). Taxonomy (GTDB): domain Bacteria; phylum Pseudomonadota; class Alphaproteobacteria; order Micropepsales; family Micropepsaceae; genus Rhizomicrobium. The sequence goes on from DASXFK010000003.1 coordinate 2,121, forward strand.
AAGCGCAGCGGACGAGGCCAGCCGCGAGATCCACGACGTCCACCCCACCATCAGCCCGCCGATATCGCCGAAGGCGCGGTGCGCATACACATAGAATCCACCGGCGCGAGGAAACGTCGTAGCGAGTTCGGAGATGACGTTGGCCTCAAGCGCGGATTGCGCCGCGCCGATCACCCACAGCACGATGATCAGCGACATGCTCGGCACCTGCGCCGCGATCAGCGACGGCGTGCGCAAAATGCCGACACCGATCATGCCGCCAATGGCCACCGCGATGCCGAACGAAACGCCCAATATATGAAGAAGCTGGCCGCGGTTTTCGCGGAGCGTGCCCGATGACATGGATTCCCCCATCGCGGCCACTGCACCATCGCGCGCGCAGCATGTCAAAGCGCCGATCAAAAATGTGCGTGCGGATCAGGCGAGATTGCGTTTGGCGACATTCACCCATTCGCGCTGGCGCCGGCGCACATAACCCGGTGCGCTCTTCATGTCAGCGATGATGCGCTGGAACAGAGATTGCGCCTTGTCGTTCTGCCCCAGCTTCTTGAGCAACAGGCCGTAACGCGCCCGCGCTTCTTCGCCCGGGAAAACCGGTATCAGCGTCTCGAATTCGCGCGCCGCTTCGTCGTTCTTGCCTTGCGCCGCCAGCGCGCGGGCATAATCCAGACGGGCCTCGTTGGTGAACGCGGCGGGATCGGATTGGCGCAGAGCTTCGAACGCGGCTTGCGCGCCGGCTGGATCGCCGGCCAGCAGTTTTGCGCGCGCCAATCCGTGCAACAGCGCAGGGTCCTGCGCCAGCGGACCGACCGCCGCGCTCTGATAGAGATCGACCGCATCCTGGAAGCGGCCACGCTTGATGCATTCCTCGGCGAACACGCGTTTGGCCTGCGCCGAGCCCACCGTTTCCATCTCGCGCTTCTTCTGGCGATAGCTGGTGCCCGGATCGGTGATGTTGGGCGTGTCGTCTGCCAGGCGGCGAATGGAGAAGTTCTGCCTGGCGCCGCTCGCAAAGGCATAGATGACGTAAGCCGCGCAGCCGATCCACGGGAGGAAGATGATCGGCAGGATCCACAGATAGGAGCGTCCCGAGCGCACGACATGCGCCGCGCAGGCGAGTTGAACCAGAAGCGTGACAAGGCCGAAGCCGTAAAAGGGCATGGGATAATCCGTGACTCAGTATCCGCTATGTAATGCGCAACGTTGTCCGCAAGCTTTCCGTTGCATGAACTGGGCGTTAGGCTTGCTTCTCGAACTTCCCGCTCGCGGATTCTTTCCAATAGGTCACGTCGTGGCTTGCGGCTTTGGCGTCCTTCCACGCAGCGCGGGCGGAAGCGAGCGCATCGCCATCGCGGCCGTCGAACATCAGCACGATGCGCGTCAGCGCTTGCGCCAACGCTCCATCCCATGCCGGCGGCCCGGCACCGCCGACGAGGAAAAGGACGTTCGCGGCGTTGGCGTTGTCCTCTTCCACGGTGATGAGAACCGGCTGACGCGCCGCATCGCCGTCGCCGGCTTGCGCATGGGGCAGAAACGTCTGGTCGTTATAGGTCCACAGCAGCGCATCGATCGCCGCCGCGCGATCCGCCGTCTCCGTGCGGATCAGCGCCCGCCACCCGCGCTCCAGCGATTTTTCGACGAGGCTCGGCAGCACATCATCTAGGCTGCGACGTTCGAGATGGTAGAAGAGGACTTCGCTCATTTCGCCTCCTTCGGGGCCGCTTCGCGGCACCTCAGGATGACGAAAAGCATGCTCTCGTCATGCTGAGGTGCGAGCATTGCGAGCCCCGAAGCATCACTTCTCGTAATGATCCGCCACCAGGCGGTCGAGGATGCGCACGCCCCAGCCGACGCCCCATTCCGTCGCATGCGGCTTCTTCTCGCCGTCCTGCCAGGCGACGCCGGCGATATCCAGATGCGCCCACGGCGTCTTGTCGATGAAGCGCTGGAGGAATTGCGCCGCGGTAATCGAGCCGGCATGCGGTCCGCCGGAAATATTCTTCACGTCCGCGATCTTGGACTTGAGCAGCTTGTCATAAGCGTCGCCCAGGGGCAGCCGCCACACCGCTTCGCCCACTTCGCGGCCGGCCTCGGCAATGCGCTTCGCGAGTTGGTCGTTGTTGGAGAACAGGCCGGCATGTTCGGCGCCAAGCGCCACCAGGATCGCGCCGGTGAGCGTGGCCAGATCGATGACGAATTTCGGGTTGAACGTCTTCTGCGCGTACCACAGCGCATCGGCCAGCACGAGGCGGCCTTCGGCGTCGGTGTTCAGCACCTCGATGGTCTGGCCGGACATCGACGTGACCACGTCATCGGGGCGCTGCGCGTTGCCGTCCGGCATGTTCTCGACAAGGCCGATCACGCCTACCGCATTGACGCGTGCCTTGCGCGTTGCCAGCGCCATCATTGCGCCGGTGACGGCGGCGGCGCCGCCCATATCGCCTTTCATGCCCATCATGCTGGCGGCCGGCTTGAGCGACAGGCCGCCGGAATCGAAGCACACGCCCTTGCCGACGAAGGCGACCGGCGCGTCCTTCTTGGCGCGCGCGCCGTTCCATTGCATCACGACAAGCTGGCTCTCGCGCTCGCTGCCCTGCCCCACGCCGAGCAGCGAACCCATGCCGAGCTTCTTCATCTGCGCTTCGCCGAGAGTCTCCACCTTCACGCCGAGCCCGGAGAGTTGGGCTTTGGCGCGGCGCGCGAATTCCTCCGGCGACAGAATATTCGGCGGCTCGTTGACAAGATCGCGCGCGAAGAACACGCCACGCGTCACCGCTTCGCTCGCGCTCCAGGCGCGCCTTGCGGCGGCGGAATCGGCCGTGCCGATGGTGACGTTCTTCAGCGTGGGCTCGTAGTCGTCGCGATTCTTCGTGCGATAGGTGTTGAACGTGTAGCTGCGCAGCTTCGCGCCCATTGCCAGATGCAAAGCGAGGCCTGCGGGTTTCAGCCTCGTACCTTTCGGCGCGTCGATCGCGAAAGTGAGTTCCGTCTCGCCGCTGATGAACAGGCGTCCCACGATGGAGGCCGCGAGCCGCTCCGCCGCGGCAGCGTCGAATTTCGCCGGCGCGCCCATCCCGACCAGCAGGATGCGCGAGGCTTTAAGGTTGGCCGGTGCCAAAATCTCCAGAACCTGTCCTGGCTTGCCGGCGAAGCGGCTTGCGGCCTTCGCGCGCGTCAACACACCGCCGGAGGCTTTGTCGGCGGCAGCAGCCGACGCGGAGAGTGCGCCGCCCTCCGACGCACCCACAACCAATGCGCCCGAGCCCGCGGTTGAGAGCGAAGCAAACGAAATCTGCATGAGAAAAACCCTTTCCACAGCGGTCATAACCTATTGCCGAAACAGGCAGATGCGGCCAAGTTCGGGCACACGCCGGCATTGCCGGCGCGGGAGCGCCAATTTAGGCCGAATCCCCGAACGGGCAACCGGGCGTTTGGCCCTTTTGCCAGCATTGGCCAGAGGCGACATGCCGCGACTTTCCACCTATGTCCTGCGCCAGCTTGTCGGCCCGATTCTGCTGTTCGCGTTCCTTTTGACCTGCGTCATCTGGCTGTCGCAGTCCCTGAAGCTGCTGGACCTGGTGATCAACCGCAACCAGTCCGCGCCAACCTTCATCTACCTCACCCTTTTGATCCTGCCGCAGCTTCTGGTGATCATCCTGCCGCTGGCCTATTTCGCCGGCACGCTGCAGAGCCTGCACCGGCTGAACAGCGAAAGCGAACTGGTGGTGATGCAGGCAGCGGGCTACAGCCGCGCGCAGCTCATGGTGCCGGTGCTGCTGTCCGCGGTCGCGGTGATGGCGCTGACGTATTTCTGTGCGCTGTGGCTGATGCCGCTTTGCCAGCGCACGATGAAGGAACAGGTGCTCGACATCCGTGCCGACCTGGGAGCGGCGATCCTGAACGAGGGTCAGTTCAACACGCCCGTACAGGGCCTGACCGTCTTCATCCGCGCCCTCGATCCCGACGGACAGATCCACGGCATCCTCGTGCATGACAATCGCAACGTGGCGCGGCCGACGACCTATCTGGCCGAGAGCGGCGTGCTGGCGCAGACCAATGGCGGCGGCCGGCTCATCATGCGCGACGGCACCATCGAGCAGGCCACGAAAGGCGGCGCGCGGCTCTCGATGCTGAAATTCCAGCGCTACACGTTCGATCTGGATCAGTTCGCGGGCCCGCAGCAGGATGTCGATCTCGATACCAGCGAGCGCTATCTGCCCGAGTTGCTCTGGCCCAAGCTGACCAAGGATCCCGGCGGCAAGCTACGAAAGCGCTATCTGGCGGAAGCCAACAACCGCCTCGCCGCGCCGCTTTATTGCCTCGCCTTCGCGATGATCGCGCTGGCTGCGATCACGCGCGGCCGTCGCGGGCGCGGCGCTTACGCGCTGCGGCTGACCGTGGCATCTCTGTTCGCCGCCGCCATCCGCATTATCGGCTATGGCCTGCAGGGCGCGGCCGGACGCAACGCTTCGCTGAACATCCTGATGTATGCGCTGCCGCTGTTCGGCGCGGCCGTGGCCCTGATCGACATCGCCGGCTTCGACCTTGGCGCGTTGTTCGAGCGCTTCCGCGCCACGCCGCACGGGGAGCCGGCCCAATGATGTGGTCATGGACGCTCTATCGCTATCTGGGCGTGCAATTCTTCACCAGCGTAATGGTGGTGTTCGCGGCGTTTCTCTTCCTCACGCTTTCCATCGACGTGGTGGGATTGCTGGATCACACCGTCGGCAAAGCGATGTCGTTCGGCGTCGTCGTCGGCATGTCGCTGCTGCAACTGCCCGATCTCGGCCTCAAATTGCTTCCCTTCGCAGTGCTGCTCGGCGGCGTGTTCGCCTTCGTGCGGCTGTCGCGCAGCCAGGAGCTGCTGGCGGTGCGTGCGGCCGGCGTGTCGGCATGGAACCTGCTGGCGCCGCCGCTTGCCGTGGCAGTTGCGCTTGGCGTCTTCACGGTCACCGCGTTCACGCCCATCGCTTCGCAGATGCTCGTCCAATATGCGGGTCTGGAAGCGAAATATCTCCACGGCCAGGCCTCGCAGCTTGCAATCTCGCGCAATGGGTTGTGGCTCAGACAGGGCGATGCCAATGCGCAATCGGTGATCCATGCCTTGCGCGTCGGTGCCCAGGGCACCCACCTCGATGACGTCATCGTGTTTCTCTATGATGGCGGCGACAAGTTCGAGGGCCGCATCGACGCCAAATCGGCGCAACTCGAAAAGAAAAACTGGCTGCTCAGCGACGCCTGGGTCAGCGGGCGCGACGGCAAAGTCGTCCATCATGCGACGTACAATCTTCCCACCACGCTGACGCTCGCGCGCATCCAGGAGAGTTTCGCTTCGCCGGACACGCTTTCGTTCTGGACCTTGCCGGGATTCATCGAAACGGCAAAAGCCGCGGGCTTTTCCGCCGTGCGCTATGAGATCTATTTCGACACGCTGCTGGCGCTGCCGGCGATGTTCGCTGCGATGGTGTTCATGGCCGCGAGCTTCTCGCTGCGCCTGGCGCGGCTGGGCGGATTGGGGCGCGTGATCGTGTACAGCGCGCTCGCCGGCTTCGGCGTCTACTTCTTCGGCGATGTCACGCAGGCGCTGGGGGAAAGCGATATTCTTCCGGTGCCGCTGGCCGCAGCCGCGCCGGCCGCCGTCGCCATCCTCCTTGGCATGACGCTCGTCTTCCATCAGGAGGACGGATGAGGCTGGCAGGAAGGGGCGCCGTTCTCGTCGTCGCGAGCGCGGCAGCGCTTGCGCCTGCCGTCGTATGCAGCGCGGGCCCGCTGCTCGGCAGCAAGGAAGCGCTGCTCGGCAAGGGCAATGGGCAGATGCTTCTGACCGCCGACAAAGTGGATTACGACACGCAGAGCGGGGTCGCCACGGCGCGCGGCCATGTCGAGATCGACTACAACCGGCGGATCATCACAGCCGATACCGTCACCTACGACGGCAACAAGGACATCGCTTCCGCGGCCGGCCATGTCGTGATGATGGCGCCAAACGGCGACGTCGCCTTCGCCGAGCATGCCGAATTGACCGACCAGATGAAGAACGGGGTGCTCGACGCCTTCTCCGCGCGGCTCGGCAAATATGGCCGCCTCGTCGCCTTGCGCGCCCGGCGCGAAAAGAACGGCACCGTCACCGTAGGCACGCGCACCGCCTTTACGCCTTGCAAGATCTGCGCGCAGGAACCGGTCCCTGTGTGGCAGGTGAATGCCGAGCGTGCGGTGCATGACAGCACCACGCATAAGATCACTTACGAAAATGCCGTCCTGGAGATGCTCGGAATTCCGGTTGCCTGGACGCCCTATTTCAGCCAGAGCGACGGCACCGTGAAGCACGAGACCGGATTGCTGACGCCGGAACTGGGGTCGTCGAGCCTGCTCGGAAGCTTTGTGCGCCTGCCTTATTATTTCTCGTTCAGCGACTCCGAGGACGCCACCATCGCGCCGCTGTTTTCGACCAAGGGCGGCGAGCAGCTTGAAGGCGAATACCGCCAGCGCTTCGATCGCGGCGGCATGTGGCTGCAGGCGAGCATTGCCAACGATCCGCATGGCGGCCTGTTGCAGAACCAGGACCAGACCTACAGCTCGCTGTTCGGCTCGGGAACGCGCTGGCTCAGCGACATCTGGCACGTCGGCTACGACGTTCAGCTCAGTTCGAACGACACCTATCTGCAGCGCTACAACTTGTCGCCCGATCAGCGCCTGGTCAGCGATCTTTATCTGGAAGGCATCAGCGGACGCAGCCGCCTGGAAATCACCGGCTATTTCTTCCAGGGCCTGATGCAGGAAGACAGGCCGCGCACCTTCCCCGTCGTGCTGCCTTACGTGCAATACACCTATATCCCGCTGCGGGACGTGCTCGGCGGTCAGTTCCGTTTCGATTTCAACACCGCCGCGGTCACACGCGAAGGCGACATCGCCGATTCGATGGGCACGCTGGTTCCGCAATTGAACAGCCAGCGCGCCACCGCCGAGGCGCGTTGGCGCCTGCCCGTCGTCACCGACAATGGCCAGCTCCTGACATTCCAGCTCGATGTGCGCGGTGACATCTATCACACCACGGATGGCCCGATCGTCAATCCGCCGTCGACGCCGCTGAACAATCAGTACATCTATCGCGGACTGCCTTATGCCGCAGTGGACTGGCGCTGGCCGTTCATCACCTCCACCGACGGCGTGTTCAAGGCCATCGTTCTGGAGCCTATCGTGCAGGGAATCGCCGCACCTTATGGCGGAAATCCGCAAGGCATTCCCAACGACGACAGCCAGGATTTCGAGCTGAACGAGATGGACATCTTCAGCTTCCAGCCCGTGCCGGGTTACGATGTCGTAGAAACCGGACCCAGGGCCAATGTCGGCATTCGCGCCAATACGTTCTTTCCCGCAGGCAACGCCGAGCTGATCGTCGGCGAGCAGTTTCGCCTCAAGCCCGATCCGGCGCTGGCGCAGTTCACCGGCTTCGAGAACCAGAACTCCGATATCGTGACGCGCTTCACGCTGAACTTGCCGCCGCATTTGAGTTTCGTTCATCGTCTGGACATCGACCCGTCATTTGGGAAAGTCGTGCGCGATGAAGCTTATGTGAACGCGCATTGGGGCCACACCTCGTTGCAGATGAGCTATCTGCGCGTTCCGCCGTCGGAACTCGAAGCGACAATTCCGCCGCAGGATGCCGGCCTGACCCCGCCGCTCTTTCCGGACACGAACTCGCGCGAGGAAATCAACGGGCAGGCCACCGTGGGCATCACCGATTATTGGCTGGTATACGCCGCCGCGCGGCGCGATCTGGAGACCAGCCAAATGCTCTACAGCGAATTTGGCGTGGGCTATGAGGACGAATGCCTGGGCGTGTCGCTGGCCTACCGGCGCCAATATGTGCGCGACCGCGACATTCCGCCCTCCACGTCGATCCTGCTGCGGGTCAACCTCAAATCCAGCGACAACGCCGAGGATACCTCCAACATATTCCCGCGGGCGATCTTCTCGGAAGAACCGCTTTGACCCTGCGGCCGAATTGACTATTCTCCCGCGCGCGCCGGGCGCCCGTAACGGGGGACGCGCGTGGCACCCGCGAAAACCAGAAGCTAAAGACGGTCCCTTGAACACGAAAATCCGCAACACCGCCCTTGTGGCCCTGTTCGCGTTGTCCGCGCCTCTCGCCGCGCAGGGCGCGCCCCACAAGCATCGGGAGCAGGCCGTCGCCAGCCTCGAGCAGCCACCGCCGGTGAACGAAGCCGCCGCCGCGCTTCCGCCGGCGAACCGTCAGTTGATGCCGGGCGACAGCGTCGTGGCGATCGTGAACGATTCGGTGATCTCCGATTACGACCTTCGCCAGCGCGTCGCGTTGTTCGCCTCCACCTCCGGCGGCCGCATGCCGACCGCATCCGAGATGAAGGACATCCGCGAGCAGGTCCTCAAGCAGCTCGAAACCGAGCGCCTGGAACTCGAGGAAGCCCGCAAGAACAAGATCACCGTCTCGACCGACGAAGTGGACAAGTCGATCAACAACATCATCACGGAGAACCATCTGACCGCAGACCAGCTCGCGACGATGCTGTCGCGCAGCGGCGTGAAGATGGAAACGCTGCGCTCGCAGATCGCGGCGCAGATCGCATGGTCCAAAACCGTCGAGGACCAGTACGGCGATCAGGTGAAGGTCAGTCCGGCGAATGTCGATGCGGAACTCGCGCGCATCGCCGCCGGCGCGAACAAACCGCATTTCGCCGTCTCGGAAATCTTCCTCTCGGTCGATACGCCCGAGCAGGAGGCCAAGGTGAAGGCCGACGCCGACAATCTGGAAGCGCAACTCAAGCAAGGCGCGCAATTCGCAGCCGTCGCGCGCCAGTTCAGCCAGACGCCCACCGCGGCTCAGGGCGGCGACATGGGTGTCGTCGTGGAAGGACAATTGCCGTCCAAAGAGCTCAATGACACGCTGGCTAAGCTCCAGCCCGGCGAAGTGAGCGAGCCGATCCGCTCGCTCGGCGGCTATTACATTCTGTATTTGCGTGGGCGCGAGGAAGGCGCCGGCACGAAAGTTCCCAATACGGTGAAAGCCGCCAATCCCGACGGCAGCATTCCGCTCGGCCGCCTGCTCTTCCAGACGGGCCCCAATCCACCGCCCAAAGTGCTGAAAACGGTGATGCAGATCGCGCAACAAATCCGGGCCAACGTCGTGGGCTGCGATCGCATGCCGGCAATCGCTGCGCAGATAAAAGGTTCGCAATATTTCTCGCTGGGAAATATGAAGCCGGGCGACATGAGCGCGGCGATGCGCACCGCCGTCATGGCGGCAGGCCCGGGGCAAGCCGCGGCGCCGTTCCAGTCGCCCGCGGGCGTGGAAGTCATCGTGCGTTGCGACAAGCCGACGCCCGTGATCACAGCGTTCCATTTGCCGACGCGCGACGAAGTGGAACAGGAACTCTACGGAGAGCAGGTCGCCGTTCTCGCGCGGCGCTATCTGCGCGACCTGCGCCGCGATGCCGATATCGAAACCCGCTGACATTGTCCTCACCATGGGCGAGCCGGGCGGCATAGGCCCGGAGGTCGCCGTCGCTGCCTATCGGGCGCTGAACGGACGCATCGGCGGCCGCGCGCTGCGCCTGGTGGGCGATCCGGACGTATTTCGCGCCTGCGGCCAGATGCCGGCGGAAAGCCTTATCGCATCGCATCCTTGCGACGTGCCGCGCCAGGCGGGTCACGCCAACCCCGCCAACACCCAAGCCGTGGTGGATGCCATCGATACCGCGGTGGCACTGGCGAAGAATGGCGCGGCCGCGGCGGTCGTCACCGCGCCCATTCACAAAGCCTCGCTGATGCAAGGCGGCTTCGAGTTTGCCGGCCACACCGAATATCTCGCCAAGATTACCGAGGCGGATCGCGCCGTGATGATGCTCGTGGGCGCGGGCCTGCGCGTGGTGCCGCTGACCGTCCACATTCCGCTTGCCGAAGTCGCGGCGCGCATCACGAAGATTGCGATTGTCGAGACCGGCGAGATCGTCTTGCACGCGCTGAAGCACGATTTCGCAATTGCAAAGCCGCGGCTGGCGGTTTGCGGCCTCAATCCGCATGCCGGCGAAGATGGCGAGATCGGCCGCGAAGAGCGCGACACCATCGCACCCGCTTGCGAAGCACTGCGCGCGGAAGGTGCGGTACTTGGCCCCCTGCCCGCCGACACCATGTTCCATGCCGAGGCGCGCGCCCGGTATGACGCGGCGCTGTGCATGTATCACGATCAGGCGCTGATCCCGCTGAAGACGCTGGCGTTCTGGGAGGGCGTGAACGTGACGCTGGGACTGTCCATCGTGCGCACGTCGCCCGATCACGGCACCGCGCTCGACATCGCCGGCAAAGGCAAAGCCGATCCGCGCAGCATGATCGCAGCGATCAGGATGGCGGCAGAGATTGCCGATGCCAGAAGCCAATAACGAGCAGGCCGATCCGCTGCCGCCGTTGCGCGAGGTCATCGCGCGCTACGATCTGGCGGCGAAGAAATCGCTGGGGCAGAATTTCCTTCTCGATCTCAACCTTACGCGCAAAATCGCCCGCGCGGCGGGACCACTCGAAAACACAACAATCTACGAAGTCGGCCCCGGCCCCGGCGGATTGACGCGCGCGTTGCTGATGGAAGGCGCCGCGCGCGTGATCGCGGTGGAACGCGACGAACGTTGCCTGCCCGCGCTGGAAGATATCGCGCGCGCGTATCCGGGCCGGTTGCACATCGTTCCCGCCGATGCACTGGAACTGGACGAAGCAAAGCTCTTTCGCGAACACACGATCGAAGGCCCCATCCGCATCGCCGCCAATCTGCCCTACAACATTGGCTCGGCGCTGCTGGTGAAATGGCTGACCAGCGAAAGCTGGCCACCGTTCTGGCAATCGCTCACGCTGATGTTCCAGCGCGAAGTGGCCGAGCGCATTACCGCGCAGCCCGACAACAAGGCTTACGGGCGTCTTTCCGTGCTGTCGCAATGGCGCACGCGCGCGAAGATACAGTTCGATGTTTCGCCGCGCGCCTTCACGCCGCCGCCGAAGATCACGTCGACCATCGTGCGCATCGAACCGCTGGCGAAGCCCGTCGCACCCGCGAGGCTGTCGGACCTCGAAGCCGTCACCGCTGCTGCATTCGGCCACCGCCGCAAGATGCTGCGCCAGTCGCTGAAATCGCTTGCGCCCAACGCAGAAGAACTGGTGCGCGCCGCCGGGCTTGACCCGACGGCACGTGCGGAAAATCTCAGCGTGAGCGACTTCGCAAGTTTGGCGCGCATTCTTTCAAAATTCCAAACCTAATTGTCACGGCCCGATTTAATCGGGCCACCCAGTGAGCGTGCGTCTGCGCGCGAGAAGGATTCCTTTAGGGAGGCCAGGTCAAGCCGGGCCATGACAGCGGGTGGGGTTGGGTTGAGGCAGCGGGAACCGCATGCAACACTGACAAAAGATCACCACAGGGAGAAACGCTATGCGCAGCCAAGCCGTCACAGAATTCGGTGCACCGCTTCAGGAAATCGAGACGCCCACACCCGCGCCCACCGGCACCGAAGTGCTGCTGAAGGTACACAATGCGGGCGTCTGCCACAGCGATGTGCATATCCATGATGGCTATTTCGATCTCGGCGGTGGCAACAAGCTGCCGATGGCGAACATCAAGCTGCCGCATACGTTGGGCCACGAGATCGAAGGCGAAGTGATCGCCGTCGGCCCCGAGGTGAAGGACATCAAAGTCGGCGCGCGCTATGCGGCGTTCCCGTGGATCGGTTGCGGCAAGTGCGCGTCGTGTCTGCGCGGCGAGGAGAACATCTGCGTCGGCGGCCCGCGCCAACTCGGCTGCTCCAATGGATGCCCCGGCGGATACGCGACGCATGTGATGGTGCCGCATCCCAAATATCTCATCGACTACGGCAAGACCGATCCCGCGCTGGGCGCGGCCTATATGTGTTCCGGCGTCACCGCATATGCGGCGATGAAGAAAGTCGGAACGCTCGGGCCCAAGGATCAGGTTCTGGTGCTGGGTGTCGGCGGTGTCGGCATGATGGGCGTGCAATTCGCCAAGGCGATGTTCGGCAAAGG
>DASXFK010000054.1:0-13967 GCA_036489635.1 Rhizomicrobium sp.
CGACATGTGCGGATGCGCGTTGGATTCCGTCGGCGCACCATGCGTGGCCCAGCGCGTGTGGCCGATGCCGGTGCGGCCCAGCAGCGGCTCCTTGTGCAGCACATCGCCGAGCTTGGAGAGCTTGCCGGGCGCGCGGCGGCGCTCGATGCGGCCGTTCACCAGGGTCGCGATGCCGGATGAATCGTAGCCGCGATATTCCAGGCGGCGCAGCGCCTCCAGAATGATGGGCGCGACTTCTTCCTTCCCCGAAATGCCGACGATGCCGCACATGTTACGAACCCTTCTTCTTCGCCGCGATCTTCTTCGCGCGAAACGCCTTCGCCCATCCGGAAATCTGTTTCTGCTCGCTGCGTGTCACCGCCAGCGCATCGGCCTCGACATCCTTGGTGATGACGCTGCCCGCGCCCGTCGCCGCGCCGTCGCCGATCTTCACGGGTGCCACCAGCGCCGTATCCGAGCCGATGAAAGCGCCCGCGCCGATGTCGGTGAAATGCTTGTCGAAGCCGTCGTAATTGCAGGTGATGGTGCCCGCGCCGATGTTGGCACCAGCGCCGACGCGCGCATCGCCGATATAGGAAAGGTGATTGGCTTTTGCACCCTTCTCGATGCGCGCCTTTTTCACTTCGACAAAATTGCCGATGTGGACATTCTCCTCGATCACCGCGCCCGGACGCAGCCGCGCGTAGGGACCAATGATCGCGCCGCCAGCGACTTCCGCACCTTCCAGATGCGAGAACGCCCGGATGTCCGCGCCGCTTCGCACGGTCACTTTCGGGCCGAACACCACATAAGGGCCGATCTGCACATCCGGTTCCAGAACCGTGTCGTGGCTGAGGAACACCGTGCGCGGCGCGGTCATGCCGACGCCGCTTTCCAGCGCCTTGTGGCGCAGGCGGCGCTGCATCGCCTGTTCGGCATCAGCCAGTTCGGCGCGGCTGTTCACGCCCATCACCGTGATTTCGTCGGTGACCGTCACCGCGCTCGCCACACCGTCCGCTTTCGCGGCGAGCGTGACTTCCGGCAGATAATATTCGCCCTGCGCGTTGTCGTTCTTCAGCGCCGCGCACCATTCGAAGAACTTCTTCGCGCTCTTGGCGGAGTACGTGCCCGCGCAGCACAGCGGCACCGCGCGCTGGCGATCGTTGGCGTCCTTGAACTCCACGATGCGGTCGAGCTTGCCAGTCGCATCGAGAAGGACGCGGCCATAGGCGCCGGGATTGCGCGGACGGAACGCGACGACTGAGAAGCCTGACGCTTCGGCGGACGCGAGCGACTCTTCCATCATCTCTTTGCGCGCCAGCGGCATGTCGCCATTGTTGATCAGCACCGCGCCCTCGAAGTCGGCCAGCGCGCTTTTCGCGCATGCCGCGGCGTGACCGGTGCCGAGTTGCTCGTTCTGGATGACGCTCTCAGCGTCTTGCGCCGCCGCAAACGCGCGCACGTCGTCCATGCCCGGCGCCGTCACCACCACGATGCGCGCGATGCCCGCGCCGCGCGCGGCCGCGATCACATGCCCCAGGATCGGCAAGCCGGCGACTTCGTGCAGGACCTTGGGCTTGGCGGATTTCATCCGCGTGCCCTGGCCGGCCGCCAGAATGATGCAGGCGCGTGCGCTCATGGAGTTTCGCCGAAACTTTCAAAAGGTTGTTCGAGTTGCGATAACCTGCACCTGAATCGCGGCAAAATGACGATTTGCGACTGTATATTGCCGCAAAAATCCGCCCAATATCTTAACCCGAAAAGCCGCCATGCCCGCCCTGATCTTCGACCTCGACGGAACCCTTGTGGATACCGCGCCCGACCTTCTGGGCGCGATGAACGCGGTGCTGCGCGCCGAGGGCCGCGCAACCATCGATCCCGCAACGTTGCGCCACATGGTCGGTTTCGGCGCCCGTTCGCTGATAGAGCAGGCGATGGCGGCCACCGGCGCGCCGGTAACGCCGGACCGCCTGCCGAAGCTGGTCGAAAGCTTCGTCGTCCATTATCGCGCGCACATCGCGGACTGCAGCCGGCCGTTTCCCCATGTCGCCGATGCGCTGACGAAGCTAGCCGCAAGCGGCGCGCGCATGGGCGTGCTCACCAACAAGCCGCAAGACCTCGTTCGCCCGCTGCTCGACAAACTCGATCTGTCGCGCTTTTTCGGCGCGGTGCATGGCGCGGGCCGCTATGCCTATGTGAAGCCCGACGCGCGGGTGTTCCATCATGTGCGCGACGATCTGGGCGGGCCCGCGGACGGGGCCGTGATGATCGGCGATTCCGCCACCGACCTCGCCACCGGCCGCGCGGCACGGGTTCCCGTCATTCTCCTCAGCTACGGCTACACGCCCACGCCGGCACGCGAACTGGGCGCGGATCTCGTGCTCGACGACTTCGCGGATGTCCCCGCCGCCGTGGACCGCCTGTTGCGGATATGAAACGCCCGGAGCGGGCGTGCCGTCCGGGCGCAATTCGTGGGATGACGATAATATACCCAGGCAGCGTGCCGGTGTCAAGCGCGTTAGGAATGATTTTTCCAGGCATAGCCTGGGCGGAAATTATTTTTTTTGGCCTGTTCAGGACAGCCGGCGAATCTTGACGGCGCAATGCCCCGCACCTATGACGCGGGTCCCTCGAATCAGGGGCGCGTAGCTCAGCGGGAGAGCACTCCCTTCACACGGGAGGGGTCACAGGTTCAATCCCTGTCGCGCCCACCAAACCGCTTCTCATGGCAGTCATCTCATGGCCATCATCGCAAACGGCTTCAAACGCGCCTTGAAGGAAAAGCGGCTGCAGATCGGCCTGTGGCAGGTGCTGGCCAACGCGCACACCGCCGAAATCTGCGCCACGATGGGCTTCGACTGGCTGCTGTTCGACAGCGAGCATGCGCCCAACGACGTGCCGCGCCTGCAGGCCCAGTTGCAGGCGGTGGCGGCCTATCCCGTGCATCCCGTCGCGCGCGTGCCCATCGGCGAGACGTGGATCGTCAAGCAATATCTCGACACCGGCGTGCAGACGATCCTCGTGCCGCTGGTCGATACCGCCGAACAGGCGCGCGCGCTGGTGAAGGCGATGCGCTATGCGCCGGAAGGCGTGCGCGGCGTGGGAAGCTCGGGCGCGCGCGCCTCGCGCTGGTCGGCGCATGGCGACTATGTCGAATGGGCGAACGCAGAGGTGTGTCTTTTGGTGCAGGCCGAAACCCGCCAGGCGCTCGACAATCTCGATGCCATCGCGGACGTCGAAGGCGTGGACGGCATATTCATCGGGCCGAACGATCTGGCCGCCTCGCTGGGCCATCGCGGCAAGATGGATCATCCGGACGTGCAGCGCGCCATCGGCCACGCAATGGAGCGCATCGCCAAAGCGGGAAAGGCCGGGGGAATCCTGAGCGGCAACGATGCCGATGCGCGCCGCTATATCGATGCGGGCTTTCTCTTCGTGGCGGTGGGCAGCGACGCCGGCCTGCTCGCCCGTTCCGGCCGCGAGCTTGCAGCCAGGTACAAGGCATAGCTGTCTCGCGCTTGGCGGGCATCTGCTCCATGATCGCGCTTCATCAGGCGGAACGATCTCGTGCGCATTGCGATCATCGGCGCCGGCGCCATTGGCGGCTGGCTTGGGGCACGGCTCGCGCTTAGCGGCCAGACGGTCAGCGCCTTCGCGCGCGGCAAGACGCGCGATGCCATCGCCGGCAACGGCCTGCAACTGGTGGCCGGCGGCAACACGATGACGGTGAAGGTCGCCGTCAGCGACAATGCCGCAGACCTAGGTCCGCAGGATTTGGTGATCGTCGCCGTCAAAGGACCGGCGCTCGCGGGTGTGGCGGCAGCGGTGGCGCAGATGCTCGGACCCGATACCGCCGTGCTTCCCGCCATGAACGGCGTGCCATGGTGGTTTGCCGACGGATTGGGCGGTCCGCTGGCCGGACAACCGCTTCGCTCGGTCGATCCCGACGGCGCGATCGCGGCGAGCATTTCCCCGTCGCGCGCGATCGGTTGCGTGGTGCATGCCTCATGTCTGGTATCGCAGCCGGGACGGATCGTTCACCAGAACGGCAACGGGCTCATCATCGGCGAACCGAGCGGCGCGCAGACCGAACGCCTCAAAGCCGTCGCGGACGTGCTGCTTGGCGCGCGTTTCGATGTCACCGTCAGCCCCCGCATCCAGCAGGACATCTGGTACAAGCTGTGGGGCAACATGACGATGAACCCGATCTCCGCGCTGACCGGCGCGACGGCGGACAAGATCCTCGACGACGAACTTGTCGCCGCGTTCATTCTGGAAGTCATGGCGGAAGCTTCGGAAGTCGGCCGCCGCGTCGGTTGTCCCATTGCCCAAAGCGGCGCAGACCGCATGAAAGTCACGCGCAGGCTGGGCGCGTTCAAGACTTCCATGCTGCAGGATGTGGAAGCCGGCCGCCCGCTGGAACTCGACGTGCTGCTCGCGGCCCCGCGCGAGATCGCGGCGCGAGTCGGCGTTCCCACGCCTTACATGGACGCGCTGCACGGCCTGGCGCGCGTGTTCGCCGCCACGCGGGCGCCCTGAAAGCTAACAGGCGCGCTCCCCGGACGCGTACGGCCACGCTGCCTTGCGCCGCTCGGCGATGCACATGACGATAGTTCATGAACGTTCTTGCCAAAAACACCAACTGGATCCTGGCCGCGACCATTCTGGCATCGAGCCTCGCATTCGTGGATGGCTCGGTGATCAATGTCGGGCTGCCCGCGATCGGCGCGAGCTTCAAGGCGGACGCGGCCGATCTGCAATGGGTGGTGAACGGCTATCTGCTGCCGCTGAGCGCGTTGCTATTGCTGGGCGGCGCGGCGGGAGATCGTTACGGGCGCGGATTGCTGCTGATCGCCGGCACCGCCCTGTTCGGGCTTGCGTCGCTTTTGTGTGTGTTCGCACCGAGCCTGTTGTGGCTGCTGGCGGGACGCGTCCTGCAAGGCATCGGCTCGGCGCTATTGATGCCGAACAGTCTTGCCATATTGGGCGACACGTTCGACGGCGAGGATCGCGGGCGCGCCATTGGCATATGGGCGGCGATGGGCGCGGCGATGGCGGCCATCGGGCCGGTGCTCGGTGGCTGGCTGATCGATCACGCGGGATGGCGCACGATCTTCCTCATCAACCTGCCGCTCGTCATTGGCGCCATCGCGCTGGCGGCGATCTTCGTGCGCGCCAAACGGCCCGAGAAGAACCTGCCGCTCGATTTGCCGGGCGGACTTCTTGTGACCGCGGCGCTCGGCGCAATCACTTGGGGGCTGACCATCGGTTCGGGTCGCGACGGCTGGACCGCGCAAGCCATCGTCGCCGCGAGCGGCGGCATCGCGCTGATGCTGGGCTTTCTCGCGGTCGAGCATCGCAAGGCGAAGAACGCGATGATGCCGCTCGGCTTGTTCGGTTCGGCGACCTTCGTGGGATTGTCGCTGCTGACATTGCTGCTTTACGGCGCGCTGGGCGCGCTGTTCGTGCTGCTGCCTTACGTTCTGATCCGCGGCGCCGGTTATTCGGGAACGCAAGCCGGATCGTCGCTGCTGCCACTCGCGATCATCCTGGCGCTTTCATCGCCGATGATGGGCAAGCTCGCGGGGCGCATCGGAGCGCGCCGGCCCCTCACGATCGGACCGCTGATCGTCGCGGCCGGCTTCCTGCTCGTGCTGCGCATCGGCGCGCATGCGGATTATTGGACCGCTGTCCTTCCCGCCATCGTCGTGATGGCCATCGGCATGGCCGGCGCGGTGGCACCGCTCACCAACGCCGTGCTGGGCTCGGTGGATCGCGAACACACCGCGTCCGCCTCTGGCCTGAACAGCGCGCTGGCACGCACGGGCGGAATGGTGGCGACCGCGTTGCTGGGCAGCGTGCTCGGCGCGAGCGGCGGCGCACTTCTCGGCGGCTTTCACGCCGCGGCGATCATTTGCGCAATCGTTTCGCTGCTCGCGTCGGCGAGCGCCTATTTCCTCGTCACCGCGCGCGCTGCGCCGGATCATACGTAGCGCGGGATCGGACCGTTGTGCGGCGTCATGCGGTCGGAGAGGTCGAACATCGCTTCGTCGATGTAGCACCAACCCCAGCCTTCCGGCGGATCGTAGCCTTCCATGATCGGATGCTGGGTTTTGTGGAAATGTTTGGTCGCATGCTTGTGCGGCGAGGAATCGCAACAGCCGACATGACCGCAAGTGCGGCAGATCCGCAGATGCACCCATTGCGAGCCGATCTTCAAGCACTCCTCGCAGCCCAGCGCGCTGGGCGTGACGGTGCGGATAGTATCGAGATGACTACATGCTTTCTCAGACACGGACGGGGCCTCCTGCCGGGTTGACGATCTCTTCCGCCGCGCCGTGCTGGGCAAGGTAGGCATGGATCGCGGCCACGACCTGCGCGCCCTCGCCCACCGACGCGGCCACGCGCTTGACGGAGCCTGAACGCACATCGCCGATGGCGAAGATGCCGGGCCGGCTTGTCTGCATCGGAAAGCGGCCATCGCCGGCGAAGGCGTCGGCCTGCACGAACCCTTTGACGTCCAGCGCGATGCCCGATTGCGCCAGCCAGGTGGTGTTCGGCGCGGCGCCAATGAAAAGAAAAAGATGGCGGATGGCGCGATCGGTGCGCGCGCCGCGGTTCTGCCAGATCACGGATTGGAGTTCGCCGCTCTTGCCTTCCAGCGCAACGACTTCGGTCCCAGTCAGCACTTCGATGTTCGGCTGCGCCGCGATGCGGTCACACAAATAACGCGACATGGTGGCGTCGAGACTCTTGCCGCGCACGATCATCCAGACTTTTGCGGCATGTGACGACAGATACACCGCCGCCTGGCCCGCGGAATTGCCCGCACCGACCAGCGCCACTTCCTGATCGGCGCAAAGCTGCGCTTCCAGCGGAGACGCCCAGTAATGCACATGCGCGCCTTCGAACTCCGCCAGATTGGGCACGGCGAGACGGCGGTATTCGGCACCGCTGGCAAGCACCACCGTGCGGGCGCGGACGCTCTGCCCGCCCTCAATCGCAAGCGTATAGCTGCGAACGCCGTCGCGGGTTTCTTCGGTGACGCTCGACACTTCTTCGGGGATCGCCATTTCAGCGCCGAATTTCTGCGCCTGATTGAAGGCGCGCGCGGTGAGTGCGATGCCGGAGATGCCGGTCGGGAAGCCAAAGTAATTCTCGATGCGCGCCGATGCGCCGGCCTGCCCGCCGAACGCGCGGCAATCGAACACGATGACCGACAATCCTTCCGACGCGGCATACACCGCAGCGGCCAATCCGGCCGGCCCCGATCCCACGATGGCAACGTCGTAGAGTTTCGCCGTATCCAGCGCATGGGTGAGCCCGATGCAGCGCGCGAGCTGGTTGTCGCTCGGATTGCGCAGCATCGTGCCGTCGGAACAGAGCACGATGGGCAGCGCGTTCGGCTTCACGCCGAAACGCGCAACCAGCGTTTTCCCGCAGCTATCCTTCTGCGGGTCGAGGTGCTGATGCGGATAGGCGTTGCGCGCCAGGAAATTCTCCAGCCGCAGCACGTCGCGATTGTCCGCGTAGCCAACGATGATCGGGCCGCCGACGCCGCGCTCCATCAGCGCCATGCGGCGCAGGATCAGCGCGCGCATGATCTGTTCGCCCGCTTCGGCTTCCGCCACCATCAACTCACGCAGGCGCGCCGGCGCGATCGCGATCGCCTCGACATCCGATATCGCGACGGCATCGACCAGCGACGGGCCGCCCGAAAGTTGCACCAGTTCGCCGAGGAACCCGCCCGCGCCATAGGTGACGATGGGCTCGTCGGGGCGCTCATGCGGCGCCACGCGCACCGAACCGGAGAGGATCAGCATCAAGCCCGGCGTCGTCTCGCTCACGCGCGCGAGGAATTCGCCTTGTCCGTAACGGCGCGGCGCACCGAAGCGGCGCAGCCGGTCGATCGTGGCGGCAGGCAGCACCGGAAACATCTGCGCCCGGCGCGTATCGACGATGGATGGGGTGGGATCGGTCATGGCAAGACAGAGGCTGCGCTTTTGCGCGGGCACTGTAGCGGACTATGCGGCGAATCCGAACTTGCGCGGACGCGGCGCGCCGGGCACCCTGCGGCCACAGCGATTGGGGGATGTCATGCGGGTTGGCTTTGCGATTGCGGGACTTTGCCTGGTGCTCAGCGCCTCGGCGCTGGCCGATCAGCAAGATCCCAACAATGAAACGCCCGACAAGGTCGTGCGCAGCGAGCAGAGCTTCGATTACGTGCGCCGCGTGGTCGAAATCCCCATGCGCGACGGCGTCAAGCTGCACACCGTCATCCTCATCCCGCGCGGCGCCCATCATGTCGGCATCGTACTGACGCGCACGCCCTACAGCGCCGACGAACTCACCGGCCACGCGCAGAGCGGCCATCTGGGCATGATCCTCGACGGCTACGACAATGCCGACGACACCATCGTGGAAGGCGGCTACATCCGCGTGGTGCAGGACGTGCGCGGCAAATACGGCTCAGGCGGCATCTACATGATGAACCCGCCGCTGGCGCATACGAAATACAATCCCACCAGCACCGACGATTCCACTGACACTTACGACACCATCGACTGGCTGGTGAAGAACATTCCGGAATCGAACGGCCGCGTGGCGATCATGGGAATTTCCTATGACGGCTTCCTGCCGCTGATGGCGCTGATCCATCCGCATCCGGCGCTCAAGCTCGACATCCCGATGAATCCGATGGTGGACGGCTGGCGCGGCGACGACTGGTTCCACAACGGCGCATTCCGCGAGCAGAACATGTCGTACATCTACGAACAGGAAGGCACCAAGGACAATTCCGCGAAATGGTGGCAATCGACGCATGACGACTACGACACCTTCATGCGCGCGGGCTCCGCCGGCCAACTCGGCAAGGAGCATGGGCTGGACCAGATGGGCTTCTGGCGCAAGATCACGCAGCATCCCGCTTACGACGATTTCTGGTCGAGCCAGGCGATGGACAAGGTCGTGGCGCGCCAGCCGCTCACCGTGCCGGTGATGCTCGTCGGTGGGTTGTGGGATGCCGAAGACATCTACGGCTACAACGCGGTGTGGAAGGCGCTGAAGCCGAAGGACACGCATGGCGACATGGTGCGTCTGTCTCTCGGCCCCTGGTATCACGGCCAGGAGATCGACGAAGGCAGCAGCCTCGGCGCGGTGAAGTTCGGGCAGGACACCGCGCTGTGGTGGCGCGAGCATGTGCTGGCGCCACTGCTCGCGCATTACCTGAAAGACGGCGCGCCGCCGCTTCACATCGCCACCGCGACGGTGTTCGAGACGGGCACGAACCAATGGCGCGAGTTCTCGACCTGGCCCGCGCCGCAGGCAAAGCCGACGCCGCTTTATCTGAAGCCCAATCTCGATCTCGGATTTGCGGCGGCCGGCGGGCCGGCGAGCGCGATCAGCTACGTCTCCGATCCGGCAAAGCCCGTGCCGAACCGCGCGCGGCCCGTGCCGACGATGGGCTACGACAGTTGCGCGCAATGGCCATGCTGGTTGACCGACGATCAGCGCGAAGCCTCCGGCCGCCCCGACGTGCTGGCTTTCACGTCGCAGGTGCTGACCGCGCCGGTGACGATCCGCGGCGAGCCGGTCGTGCATCTGACCGCCGCCACGACCGGAACGGATTCGGACTGGGTGGTGAAGCTCATCGACGTTTATCCGGACGAAGTGCCGGGCGATCACGCAATGGGCGGCTATCAGCTTGCCATCGCGATGGACATTTTCCGCGGGCGCTATCGCGAGTCGCTGGCGGACGCCAAGGCGATCGCACCGAACGTGCCGCTGCCTTACACTTTCGCGCTGCCGAACGCCGATCATGTGTTCCTGCCCGGACACCGCATCATGGTGCAGGTGCAATCGAGCTGGTTCCCGCTCTACGACCGCAATCCGCAGACTTTTGTGCCCAACATCTTCTTCGCGCAGCCTTCGGACTACAAGGCGGCGACGCAGAGCATCACGGTGTCGGGCGCGAACGAAAGCTACATCGAGCTGCCGCTGGCGAAATAGCTCACTCCGCCGCCAGCCTTTGCGGCTCGGTGTCGGGGTTCTGCTGCTTCCACTTCTCGAGGTTGCGCAGGCCGTCGCGCACGAAGGGACTGGCGCGCAACGCCGAGAAGAACAGGTCGCGCAGCATCGAGCCGGGGAATTTCAGCGGCCGCTTCACATGCAAGAGGAGAATGACGCGGTCCTCGTCGGTGTCATTCCACACTTCATGCGGAAACATGTCGTCGAACACGAATATCTTGCCTTCGTCCCACACCATGTCGTGGCCGGCGACATCCATATGGCAGCGCTCGCGGCGCAGCGGCACGATCAATCCCAGATGGGCCGTGAGGATCGCTTTCGTGGGCCCGGTGTGGCGCGGCACATGCGCGCCCGCCAGCATCACCGAATAGAAAGCGGTCAGAAGATCGGGGATATTCTCGAGGATGCGCGCGGTCTGCGGGCAGCGCGCGCAATTGGCATCGATGCGCACGCCGTAGCCCCAGAGGAAAAACGAGCGCCATTTGTCGTCGACCGCGATCTTGGCGTGATCGGGCGAAATCTCGCGCACCGACGGCACCGACATGCGGTCGCGCAGCAAGCTTTCCGCTTCGGCGCGGATCGTGGCCGCGTGCGATTCCAGATAGGGTATCCAGGAGAACAATTCGTTCGGAAATATCTCATGCTCCCCGGTCCGGGCGGACCGCATCAGCAGGCGGTCGAATGCAGGCAGCAATCGCTGCGCCGTGGCGATCACCACCTCGCGATCGAGTTTGAATTTTGCCAAAAGCTGCTCCTTCACGCGGCAATCGCTCGCAAGTTCAAAATGAAAGCGTGTCCCGCCGGTAGCTGAAACGCTACAAAGCGGCCAGACGTTTCAATCCGTCGAATAATAGCGCCCCATATCGGGCATTGACCGGCATGCCGTTCCCGTGCGAGCCACACGACGCAATCTGGGGAATCCAAACCATGCGCCCAAGAATAGCCGTCGCCCTGGCGACAATCGCCGTCTGCGGCGTTTGCGTGAGCGGCTGCAGCAAGGAGCAGAAACCCGTGGCCGAGAAAAAGCAACCGGCATCCGCCCAAGTTTCGACACAGACAGCGTCATACGACCTCAGCCCCGAATCGAACAAAAAATTCCTCGCCGCCAACGCGGCCAAGTCCGGTGTCGTCACGCGCCCGGACGGGCTGCAATATCGCGTCATCAAATCGGGCCACGGCGCCATGCCGACCAGGGGCGACGATATGGTGACCGTCACCTACAAGGGCGCGCTCATCAACGGCACCGTCTTCGATCAGACGAAGCCCGGCCAGACCGCGACATTCCCCGCGGGCCGGCTCATTCCCGGCTGGGTGGAAGCGTTGTCGCTGATGAAGGAAGGCGACGAGTGGCAGCTCGTGATTCCCGCCGAGCTCGGCTATGGCAGCCAGGGCGCCGGCGGCGTGATTCCGCCGGATCAGACTTTGGTGTTCGACATGACGCTGATCTCGGTCAAGCCGGCACAGCAGTAGAATCATGCTGGCGATCGGCGATGTGCATATCGGCGCGCGGGTGTTGACCGCGCCGATGACCGGCATATCCGATCTGCCGTTCCGCGGGATCGCTTCCAAGCTCGGCGCGGCTTACGTCGCCACGGAAATGGTGGCCTGCGATTCCTTCGCGCGCGGCCGCCCCGATGTGGTGCGCCGCGCGGCTGTCGGCGACGGCCTGCCGCTGACCGTCATCCAGCTTGTCGGGCGCGAGGCACAGTGGATCGCCAAAGGCGCGGCACTGGCCGAAGCCGCCGGCGCCGACATCATCGACCTCAACATGGGCTGCCCAGCGAAGGAAGTGACCGGCGCGGCATCCGGCTCGGCGCTGATGCGCGATCTGGATTTGGCGGAAAGCCTGATCGCCGCCGCAGTCGGCGCAACGTCGCGGCCCGTCACGCTGAAGATGCGGCTCGGCTGGGACGATGCGAACTGTAACGCGCCGGAGCTGGCCATGCGCGCGGAACGCTGCGGCGTGAAGGCGATCACGGTTCACGGCCGCACGCGGCAGCAATTCTACAAAGGCACCGCAAATTGGCGCGCGGTCGCCGCTGTGAAAGCCGCGGTGCGCCTGCCGGTGATCGTGAACGGCGATATCGTGGACGTGCAATCGGCGCGCGACGCCCTGGCCCAATCCGGCGCCGATGCGGTGATGATCGGGCGCGGTGTACAGGGGCGGCCGTGGATCGCGGCCAGCATCGCGCGTGCGCTTGCAGAGGGTGGCGCGATGCAAGAGCCCGATCTGACGACACGGCTTGGGATCGCGCTCGATCATTTCCGCGACACGCTGCGCTTCTATGGCGATGTGCATGGCGTGCGCATATTCCGCAAGCACCTGGCCTGGTATCTGGAAAGCGCCGCGCGCCATCTGAGCGAGGAAACGCGCCGGACGGCCCGCGGATGGCTATGCCGTCTCAATGCACCGCGCGAGGTCGAAGACGGGCTCGTCGCTTTTTGGCGAAACGAACTCGCCTGATCCTCCGAAAAAAACCGCCGGCCCTTTTGGCCGGCGGTGAAGTTTCAGGGGGATTCGACTGACTTAAAACTTGAACTGGCCGAACAGGCCCACTTCGCTGTAACGGCCGCGGCCGACGCCTGGCCCGGTGCCGCCGATCGTGCCGTCCTGATCGGCGAACACGCCGTTCGAGCCTGCATCGTGTTTGTAGACGAGCGACAGGTTGATCATGTTCCACGGCGTGAACTCGACGCCCACATTGTAATAGCGGTTGGTGTATTTGGGCTGGAAGAACGTGCCGTCCTGCGGTTTGGCCCAATCGTAACGCCCGAACAGCGCCCATCGCGGCGTGAACTGATAGGCTGCGAAAGCGGACCAGCCGTCGCCGTGATCGGTCGGCGCAGCCGGCGCGGCCGTGATGGTGTCGAAGTTCTTCTCGGTGAAATATTCCACGCCGACGTGAAAGCCGTTCGCCGCATAGCCCGCGATCGCATCGAAGCGCGTGAAATCGTGATGCGTGGTGTCGGGCGTGAGCTCCTTGCCGAGCTTGCCGTCATAGCCGCCCAGCCCCAGGACGAAGCCATCCCAGCGGATGTCGGCGCGACCTTCGAAGTCCATGCTGTCGGCGCGATTGGTGCCCAGACCGAAGCCGGGCTTCTTGTAGCCGGCGCCATTCACCGCCGAAACCGAATACTCGAATTTGAAGTCGTCCCCCGTGCTGCCGTTCACGTTGATGCCCCAATCGGCGGAGTTGCCGTATTTGAAGCGATCCACCAGCGTGTTCTCGATGTAGCGGTAGCCGTAGACGCCTTCCGCGAACGGGATCCACGGCATGTCGGCGGAACCGGCGCGTACGTCGAAAAGGCTGGCGAAATTGGCTTCGAGATAGGCCTTCTTGATGTAGAGCTGCGTCGTCGACGAACCGGTGCTCGAGCACGACGCCGGCGGCCCCGCAGAAACGCCGTCGCACTGCGAGGTATCGTAAGTCGCATCCGTGGTCAGATGCGCGGACCACACGTCGCTAAACTTGTGATCGATCGTCAGATAGAAGCGCTTGATGTCGAAGTGGAATCCGTTCTGCGGATTGTCGACGCCGGCGTTCTTGTTGCTGATGTTCGTGAGGTCGAAGAATACCAGGCCGCCGACCTTGGTGTTGTCCCACCAGCCCGAGCCGGTGGATTTGGCGGCAGCGGCTTCTTCATAGACCTGATTTTGCAGCGCTTCGAATTGTGCAGCCGAAACCTGGGGCTGTTCCGCCGGCGCAGCCGCAACCTGGGCCTGCACTTCGGTCGCGTGCTGGACCTGCTGGTGCTGTTCCGACCTCAGCTCATGGATTTCCGCTTCGAGCGCATCGATGCGCGCATCCATAGAGTTCATCACAACGTGATGGCGGACGTGATGGTGAACTTTCGTGACGGTTGTCGTCGTGGTCTGCGCAAGCGCCGGGCCCGCGAGCACCACAAGGGCCGCGCCGCCCATCATAATCGTCTTCATTCTCATTTGATTTCCCGCTCGGAAT
>DASXFK010000023.1:0-42336 GCA_036489635.1 Rhizomicrobium sp.
ATATGGACTATTTGATGGTCCAAATCAACGCCATCACTCCCACTCGATCGTGCCCGGCGGTTTGCTTGTCACATCGTAAACCACGCGGTTGATGCCGCGGACTTCGTTCACGATGCGGGTGCTTACGCGGGCCAGGAACGCGTGCTCGAACGGGTAGTAGTCCGCGGTCATGCCGTCGCTTGAGGTCACCGCGCGCAGCGCCAGCACGTAATCATAGGTGCGGCCGTCGCCCATCACGCCGACGGTGCGTACGGGGAGCAGCACGGCGAACGCCTGCCAGATCTTGTCGTAGAGGCCCGCCTTGCGGATCTCGTCCAGATAAATGGTGTCGGCCTTGCGCAGGATCTCCAGCCGGTCGCGAGTGATCTCGCCCGGCACGCGGATCGCAAGACCCGGTCCCGGAAACGGATGGCGGCCGACGAAGGTCTCGGACAGGCCCAGTTCGCGGCCCAGCGCGCGCACTTCGTCCTTGAAGAGTTCGCGCAGCGGTTCGACCAGCTTCATCTTCATGCGCGCGGGCAGGCCGCCGACATTGTGATGGCTCTTGATCGTGACGGAGGGCCCCCCGGTTGCGCTCACGCTCTCGATCACGTCGGGATAGAGCGTGCCCTGCGCGAGGAATTCCGCGCCGCCGATCTTGGCGGCTTCGCCGTCGAACACATCGATGAAGGTGCTGCCGATGATCTTGCGCTTCTGCTCCGGATCGCTGACGCCTTCGAGACGCCTCAGGAAAAGATCCGCCGCTTCGGCATGGATCAGCGGGATGTTGTAGTGGCCGCGGAACAGCGAGACGACCTCGTCGCTCTCGCCCGCGCGCATCAGCCCGGTGTCGACGAAGATGCAGGTGAGCTGCTCGCCGATCGCTTCGTGGATCAGGACCGCGGCGACCGACGAGTCGACGCCGCCGGAGAGACCGCAGATCACTTTGCCTTTGCCGACCTGGGCGCGGATCTTCTCGATCTCGCGGGCGCGGAACGCATGCATGTTCCACTCGGGCTTGATGTCGGCGATGCCCACGACGAAGTTCTTGTACATCTCCGCCCCGCGCGGCGTGTGCACGACCTCGGGATGGAACTGGATGCCGTAGAGCTTGCGCTTCTCGTCGGCGATCACCGCATAGGGCGAATGCTCCGACGTGGCGACCACCGCGAAGCCGGGTGGCATCGCGACGATCTTGTCGCCGTGGTTCATCCACACCGGCTCGCTGTCGCCAATGCTGCCGAGACCTGCGAGCAGCGGCGAATCCTTCTGGATCACGATGTCGGAACGGCCGAACTCGCGATGGTGGCCGCCCTCCACCTTGCCGCCGAGCTGTTCGGCCATCGCCATCTCGCCATAGCAGATGCCGAGCACGGGGACGCCCGCGTCGAACACCGCCTGCGGGGCGCGCGGCGCGCCCTCTTCCATCACGCTCGCCGGTCCGCCGGAGAGGATGATCGCGCGCGGCGGCGGATCGCTGGCGAGCGCCGCTTCGGCTTTGTTGAAGGGGACGATTTCGCAATAGACCCCGGCTTCCCGCACGCGACGCGCTATGAGCTGCGTCACCTGCGAGCCGAAGTCGATAACCAGAACGGGGGCTGCCATGACGGGATTTAGGCTATGGGGGACAGGTGTGTCCAGCGCCGCAATGACGCGACGGGTCTGCGTTTTACGAACTCCCTCTCCCCCAATGGGGGAGAGGGTTGGGGTGAGGGGGCGAGCGAGGCACAGTGTTGGAGAACGTCGTCAGACGACGCGGTTTTCTCTGAGTCGTATGACGACGGTCTTCAAGAGAAGCGTTCTACGCCGCCCCCTCACCCTGCCCTCTCCCCCAATGGGGTAGAGGGCGAGTGTTCGAGGATCGCCGCGAAGAATCCGTCGGTGCCCGTGCGATGCGGCGAGGCATGGAAAAACTCCGCCATGCCCGGCACCGCGATCTCCTGTCCGCTTTCGCGCCATGCTGCTTCGGCGCGCATGGGTTTGAAGTTGAGATGCGCTGCGAGGAACGCCGCGACGCGGTCTTCGTTCTCGCGCGGCAGCACGGAGCATGTTGCGTACACCAGGCGCCCGCCCGGCTGCACGTGCGCCGCGGCTTGCGCAAGCAACGTGTCCTGCAGTCCATTCAGTTCGTCCAGCCGTTCAGGCGTAAGGCGCCAGCGCAATTCGGGTTGCCGCCGCCAGGTGCCGGTGCCGCTGCACGGCGCATCGACCAGCACGATGTCGAACATCTCATCGTCGCGCAGGCGGCTCACCAGTTTGGCGGTGATGACCTCGACACCGGCGCGGCTGGCGCGTTCGCGCAATTGATCGAGCGCGCCCGGCCGCACATCGCAGGCGACGACATTACCTCGGTTCTGCATGGTGGCGGAGAGCGCCAGCGACTTGCCGCCCGCCCCCGCCGCAAGATCGAGCACGCGCATGCCGGTCTTCGCATTGCATAACATGGCCGCGATCTGCGCCGCCTCGTCCTGAAACTCGAACGCGCCGTCGCGGAACAGTTTGCTCTGCTGCAGCGTCGCCGAACCTTTGCCCGCGGCGATGCGGATGCCGTGCGGCGCGAAGGTCGAGGCCTGCGCATCGAAGCCGCTTTCCCACAGCGGGCGCAGCACATCAATGCGTTCGCTCCTCAGTGTGTTCACGCGCAGATCGACCGGCGCGCGTTCGATCAGCGCCTGCATCTCTTCAAGCAGCGCGTCGCCGAAACGGCGCTGCAGTTCGGCAGTGAGGAAGGCCGGAAAGGCACCCTGCACATCGAGCGGCATGTCTCCACTAGGGGGATTTGCGATGGCCGTTTTTTCGTCATCGCTCAGCGCTGCCGGACCGTACCCGTCGCCGTTGAACAGCGCGGCGATCGCATCTGCGTCCGCGCCTTCATGCAGCAGTGCAGCGATGAAGAGCGCGCGCGTGCTCTCGCTCCGCACCCGCCACGCATAGCGCGCGCGATGGCGCAACACGTCGTAGACCTGTTCGATTACGCTCGCGCGATCCTTGGACCCGGCATAGCGCCGTGCGCGGAAAAACTCGCGGATGAAACGGTCGGCCGGAAGCCCGCTCACCGCAAGCCCATCCAGAATGTCGATCGCAGCCTGCAGCCGCGCAGCGGGTGTCATGCCGGTGAGCTAGCGCGTTCGCGCATGCCTGTCACGCTTTCAGAATGCACATGCCACCACCTGTCATGGCCTGTAAAAACAGGCCATCCAGTTCGTGCTGCTCGATCTTGCAAAGTGGATCGCGCGTGTTCCGATAAATCTGACCGACGTGGCCTGGATGGCCTGTTTTTACAGGCCATGACGCCGGAGAGGGCTGAAGCAGAAACCAAAGGCAAGGCAGCCGCGGCATAGACCCGTTGCCCAAAATAGCGTTCCTGATATGTTCTACCGCTAGAATCGCGACAAAGGTGGGACATGGGTGCGTTGCTTGCGGATCTCGAACAATCCGATCGTCTGTTCTTCTGTCTTTATCCCGATGCCCAGACGGCGGCGCAGATCGCAGCGCTCGCGCATCGCATCAAGCAGGCGCACGGCTTGAGCGGTGAACCGCTGCGCGCCGGCAGGCTGCATGTCTCGCAGCATCACCTGGGCGATTACGCCGGCATCCCCGACGCGATCCTTGCCAACGCGTTCGTCGCCGGCGGGTCGGTGGCGATGCGGCCGTTCACCGTCACCTTCGATCGGGTGGAGAGCTTCACACGCGGCACCCGCAGCCGGCCTCTGGTCCTGCGCAGCAGCGACGAGAACGGCGGACTGACAGCGCTGCATCAAAACCTCGGCGCCGCGATGAAGCGGACAGGCCTCGGCCATTGGGCGCACGCCGGTTTCACACCGCACATGACACTTCTGTATGACGACACGCTTGTGGAAGAAATGCCGGTTGCGCCGATCAGCTGGACCGTACGGGAAGTGACCCTGGTGCACAGCCTGCTCGGCCGCAAGACGCACATCCGTCTCGCCAGCTGGGCGCTGCGCGGATAAAACGGCGGAAATTTCCGCGAGGGTCCTATGGCGAAGAGCGTGACGCTTTACGGCATCAAGAACTGCGACACGATGAAGAAGGCGTGGACGTGGCTCGACAAAGAGCGCGTCGTCTACACCTTCCACGACTACAAGAAGGAAGGGATCGACAAGGCGACGCTCGAAGGCTGGGCCGGCAAGGTCGGCTGGGAGACGCTGCTCAACAAAAGCGGGCAGACGTTCCGCAAGCTGCCCGACAAAGACAAGGAAAACGTCACCGAGAAGAAAGCGATCGCGCTGATGCTGGCGCAGCCGGGCATGATCAAGCGTCCGGTGCTGGACGTTGGCGGCAAGCTTACCGTCGGTTTCAAGCCGGAGGTTTATGAAACGGTGTTCGGCAAATGACGGCAAACCGGCGCAGTGTGACGCTGGGCGGGCTTTCTGCTATCGCAGCGCTGGCCGTCGCACCGGCCGCGGAGGAGAGCAAGATGTTCGGCATGATCGGCAAGATGACGGTTGCAGACGGCAAGCGCGACGCGGTGATCGCGCTGTTGCTCGACAACGCGGCGGCGATGCCCGGTTGTCTGAGCTACATCGTCGCCACGGATTCCACCGATGCGAACGCGATCTGGATCACCGAAGCGTGGGACAGCAAGGAAAGCCACGCTGCCTCGCTGAAGCTGCCCCAGGTGCAGACGACGATCGCGAAAGCGCGCGCGTTCATCACCGGCATGACGCCGACCGCCATCACGACGCCGGTCGGCGGCTATGGCCTCGTGGCCGCGAAGGGATGAAGCGATGCTGAAGAAGCTGGTGCCGAACATCTTCTTCGACAGGATGGCCGAAGGGCTCGACCTGTTCGTCGACGGCATGGGCTTCACGGTGCTTTATCGGGATGAG
Organism: Rhizomicrobium sp.; assembly: GCA_036489635.1. GTDB lineage: Bacteria > Pseudomonadota > Alphaproteobacteria > Micropepsales > Micropepsaceae > Rhizomicrobium. Next base: position 4,830 of record DASXFK010000023.1, read on the forward strand.
CACATGGCGATCGTCGAGCGCGACGGCGCCAAGGCCTTTGTGCTGGAGAGCGCGGAGTTCGCAGCGAAGGACCGCCCCGAATTTGCGATCGAGACCGACACCATCGAGGCGCTCTACGCCGAGATCAGCAGCCGCCGACCCGATCTGCTGCATCCCAACGGCAAGACGGTGACTGAGAAACCGTGGGGCTTCCGGGAGTTCGCCCTGCTCGACAAGACCGGCATCTGCGTGATCTTCCGCCAGCCAGTGTGAGCCGAAGCCGGCCAGTTCGCACGCCATCCCATCATTTGATAGGGGGCGGCCCTCGCGCCTTCGGACAAAGGAACGAAACGTCCATCGAGCCGTTTAGACGGCGCGAACAACGCGGGGATTATCATGAACGGTATCATTTACCTTGTCGGTTTGATCGTCGTCGTTCTGGCGATCCTGTCGTTCCTCGGCCTCCACTAATGAGCATCCCGAGCGAGGCGCCGGGCGTCCGCCTGGTCCAGGGTGTCGAGTGGCCCGCTATCTTTGCGGGCACGGTGGTGGCCGCGGGAATTTCGACCACATTGCTGGCATTCGGTGCGGCCATCGGGCTATCCGTCACCTCGACCGCGCCCACGTGGCGCGATTCGTCCCCGGTGCTCTGGCTCCTGTCGGGCATCTATCTGTTGTTCGTCACGCTTTGCGCATTCGGATTCGGCGGCTATGTCGCGGGACGCATGCGCCGCACATTCAGACTCGGCGAAGTCCCGGAGATCGAATTCGGCGACGGGATGCATGGCATCATCACCTGGGGAACGGCGATCGTCCTCACCGCCCTGCTCGCACTGGGCGCCGCCGCGATCGCGGCACCCGCTGCCGTACCGGGCGGCAGCCGAATCGGGCCTGCGACATCGGTTGCAGGGGAAAATATCATCGCGTCGGAACTGGACGTGTTTTTCCGCAGCGCCCGGCGCACGGTCGACCCGGACACACTGACCTACCGGCGCGCGGAAGCCGCCAGGATCCTTTTGAAATCGTCGAGCCATCAAGGCGTCAGCGGAGAAGATCGTGACTATCTCGCGCTGCTCGCGATGAACACGGCGGGGATCGACCCGACCGAGGCCAGCGCCCGCGCGGATCGCGCCATCGCAGACTCCCGAACCGAACTCTCGCGAGCCCGCGAAGCCGCAGTGTTGCAGGCATTCATGGTTGCGGCAGCTCTGCTCCTGGGCGCAGCCGTTGCCTGGTTCAGCGCAGCCGAAGGTGGCCGCGAGCGCGAGAACGGCTGGTTGCCCCGTTGGGACTGGTCCTGGCGCCGCCGCACGGCTTAGCAAAGGCCGGTATTTGGCGAAGGGCAGGAGGCGTCGCGACCGTCGTTGCGCGCCAGCCCTTCGATCGCAGAGCTGCGGCCGCCCCTATGCCGCATTCCTCAGAGACGCCGTCGCGGGAGGCAGCTTGGCGTCCTCACGCAATCGTCAGAAGCGCGCGAGAGCGACAAGGTGTTGAATGGAGCAGCTTCGCGATGGCGGCTCCTGGGAGCAGAGCAGGCTGCGGAGGTGACATCAAACAGGGGAACAAGCACGATGCTCACAAAACTCGCAACCGCAGCCGCCGCCATCCTGTTGCTGACCGGCGCATCATCGGCGAACCCAGCCGCGGAGTCTTATCCAATCATGTATTCGGGAAGTACCTGGAGCGCCGTGCCTTTCCACCTGTCCGACGGCGAGGCGGTAAAGGTTATTCCGTCGAACAGAGAGGGTGCGTCGGAGGATGCCGCCATCGCTGTCGCCAAAATCTACGTCAGTCAGCATGAGCCCCAATGTGCTTACGACAAAACGTCTGCTGACGACTTTGGAGGATGGAAGATAAGACTCAAGTGTCCGCCCAAGGCCCCTAACTGACCAGCTGCCCGGTCTCGCCAAGTGTGTTTTGCGCCATAACGGCGCTATAGCGCATCGCGTGCCGCGAAAGTCCGGGAATAGTCCCGGCCTTTTTGCATCGTCTATCGCGATGATCGTGATGGCCGCGGCAGTGCTATTGCTGACGGTATGTAGAAACCGTCGACAACCTTCATCCGGACTATCGCATCACTTGCGTCACGGGATGCTCGTGCAACGGGAAAACAACAAACCGCCCGGGACATGACGACAGCGCGGGTTGCCCCAGGGGCGTTGCGCTCTTTTGCGAACAGGAGAAATATGACCCAAACGGGGGGAAGATAATGCGCTATCTCAAAACAGCTGTTGCGTCGTTGTCCGTGATGCTGATGGGCACCAGCTTTGCGGCATCCGATCTCAATGGGACATATCGTCAAGTCGGCAATGCCACATGTATCGCGGCTCTGGGTGGGTTCGATGCAACCGACACCGCGATCCTGTCGACGGGAAGCACGACGTCCAGCACCGCGCTGACGATCACCGGCACGATGACGTTCACGGAGAGTACCGGCACCGTGAAATTCGCCGATACGATTTTCAATATCTCCAACGGAATTGTACCGGGCAACCCAACGGCAAATTACTTTCAGGCGAACACGCAAACGTTGCTGGGCAAATACAAATTCACGACGACGACCGACGGCAACAACAATACGTCGGTGACGATGAAGACCGTAGGCGCGCAAACCGGGACGATAACCGCAGGCGCCCAGAAAGGCGGAGCAATCAGCATCACCGGCGCGCCGAATCTTGTAGGGAGCGTTTTGCCGTCCGGCCAGATTGTGCTGGCATATGGCGGCGCACCGGTTATTCAAGCGGAGTCGTACAACGGCAAAAATTATTCGTTGATCTGCAACATCACCGACACGCTTTATCCCGTCCCCTAGAAATACCACGGACGCCGCCGCAGAGACAGCCTTCCTGCGGCTGAAACCTATCGGTAAAAACGAAGTGCCGGGCGATATCTTCGCCGGTATGCGCAGGAAGCTTCTTGGCGTGAAGATAACCGCGTTGCCAACCGCGAACAGACCCGCCAAATCGCGCACCTTGCCTTGAGCCGCAAGCCTTCCAGGACTTCTCAGGCTACTGGCAGCGCCACGTCAAAGCGGCGTAAGATTCGCCGTTTCACTGCAATTGAGAGACGGCCAAGTGAGGTGGAAAGACTGGCGATTCTATATTGTCCCGATAGCGGCGGCATTATTCACCGCAGAAGTCATGGCGTTCGCGCATTTCCGAGCGCCAGTAATCTTTTTGGCAGCGGTATGCGCGTCCGCGATAGCCGCAGGTTTGTGGATAACAGCGGTTCAAGCTCGCGCACACCGGGTCGTTCGCAAGATCATCGCAAAACGTCGGGTGTCCTAGTTTCCCTTTCCGCAGTCGTCACGAACGTCGCCTTCGAAGCGCCTACTCAAGGCCGAACTGAAACGGCGGGGGTTAGTTACCGGGAGCTAGTGGCGAAGTTGGCGGAGATTGGGGTTTCCGAGAGCGAGGCCAATATCGCCAACAAGGTCAGCAGACGGCTTCAGCGTCGCTTTTCTGCTCCAGGTACTCGAAGCGGTCGGCTGCAAGAATCTCGCTGTAGGGCTGGATTAGTGCCTCGGAATCCTGGATTTGATGAGGTTCATAACTTTATTGCTGAGGTAAGAGTGTTGCTGTAAAAGGCAAAACCGCCCCAGTTATGGACGCCGGGACGGCTTGTTACTGGTGGAAGTGAGGGATTTGCACCCCTTGGGCTTGGGGTTAGGACGCCGGCCCAGTACTGCACCACTCCCGTTTGCTACGCCGATTGCGGGCCGCTTCCTCTTCCTTCGCGAGGCTGGCGGAAGCGGCCCCTTTCCCTGCCAGTGCTACTCGGCTAGCGCCCGCACCGGCACGCGACCTTCTATTCATTGACTCGGCTCCTTCGGTACGGGCAGACATTGCACCCGCCACTTGTCGTCGTCAACGGAAATCAGATAGCACATATTTTTATCTCCGTAAGACAGCCTGTCTTGACGACCGGAGACAAGCTATCTTATCCTCCCGTTGAGATGGAGGCGCAATTGATGGATGACGACGACAAGGTGAAGAAGGAGCGGAGTCCCTCCTACCCCTTCATTTCGCTAGAGAAGGCCGTAACGCGCGTAGCGGCTATGCTAGAGAACCATAAACGAGAACCAGCCCGCGTTGCTTCTGTGGGCGGCACATGGGGCTACGCGCCACGTAGCAGCGGCTTGTTGCAGACTATCGCGGCACTCAAGCAATACGGGCTTGTGGAGGACGTTGGCTCTGGCGAGGATCGCAAGATTCAGATCACCGAGCTAGCGCGGCGCATCCTTATGGATCAACGGGCCGGAGCCCGGGAAACTGGCCTGAAAGAAGCGGCTCGAAATCCTCGGCTATTTTCTGAATACATTCAGCGCTGGGTTCCGGATCGTCCAAACGACTCCCATATCATTAGCGAATTGCAATTAGATCGGGGTTTTAATGCAATCGGGGCAGCCAATTTTTTGAAGGTTTTCGATGCTACCGTTGCCTATGCAGGTCTTGGAGAAGGTGATAGCCTGAACTCCAATCTTCCGGAGGCTACAGTGATCCAGACGCCCGACGCGGGGCCGGAAAAACGATCCAGCGGTCTTTCTTTTTTAAAAAACCTGCCGAAATCCACCCCGTTGGAGTCCCTCCCGTTTAACCAGCGTCTCAAAGTGGAACTCACGGCCACATCGCTGGCTGTGACGGCAACGCTGCTAAATCCATCGGAGGTGGACAAGCTCATCCGTATTCTAGAAGCCAATAAACTGATGCTCTCCGATGCCGACATTGACGGCACTGTTTGACAGGGCCATAGGGCGCACGACTTCGTTTCGGCGGTGTGTTGCGCGGATCGATGAACTTGAGGCACGCCAGCGGATCGTGAGCGCTCGGCACGCCGCTCTCTTGGTGTATCTAGCTCTGCCTGAATCTGATCGGACGGACGAAGCCAAACAGCGCTCGGCATTAAACAGGCTCGCGCTCCACGCCAACATGGGCGCTGATTATTGCGAGCCGTTTGATTCAAAAATTGCTGAAAGCACGCTTGCCAGCATCCGGCGCTGGTACCGTCCCTAGCGGGCGCTAGGTGTGCTATCGGTGGCGGGAAGGGAGACCCACCGAATGCGAGCGGCCATTATCATCGCCCTGCTTTGCGCCGTGGGTCTGGCATCGTGCTCCCACGACAAACCGGAGTGGCTAGACACGACGGGAGCCGGGCGCACCGCTTACCATCTTGATTACGAGCAGTGTTTCCGAGCAGCCGACTTCCCGCCGCGCAAAACGCAGGTCGCGGAGGAATATCTGAACGACGCTATTATCAGCCTGAGGAATTGTATGACGCGGCGCGGATGGACACTCGCCTAGCAGTCCGCGCTAGGTGTGTTTGCTCCATCAATTCCGGATCAACCGGTATGTTGGCGCAAAGGGATAAAAGCCAGTCCCTTTACCCTTTTTGGGTTTTCCCGGTGCCCTCGCACTCCCGGCACGGGAGGTGCGCCATGACTAGATCATCGGAGGAAAGGTTGGAGTGACGCGCCGTGCGCGCGATTGCGGCTATGGCCGCCCTATGTTGCGTCATTCCATTCTTCAGCAAACCGGAGAATGCCACCCGCGTATTCTCGCCTGCCCAAGATGCCGGTATATCGCGTCACGTGCCAATCGCCGAAGGTGTCTTTGTATCGAATTTCGCAATAGACAACCATTTCGGTATCGCCCGCTTGAAGACTGGTTTGAATCTCCGGGCTTATGGGCTCCCAGAAACTAAATTCCATCTGCAAGCGGCGTCCCGGCTCAATAACCGGTTCGCGAATTATTCCCGCTTCTCCAAACCCACAATCGCGTACGAAATTGTGCGGCGGAGCGGCAAAATAAGTCCGCATCTTTCTATGAACTTCATAGGCAGGAGTCTTTCCGAAATTCCTAAATCGCAGAGAGACTTTAGGCATGCCGCCGATGTCGAGAACCGACGAGCGATCAACAGTGAGATAGGGCCGAAGTTCGAAACGCGATCTAACATCACTCTGGCGCACGGCAGCTTCGGCGGCTTTGGCCGCTCGGAGGGACGCGCGGGATTGTCTTTGAGCAGTTCTGAGAGCGGCCAAATTGAGACGCTCTGCGCGCAATATGGCGCTACCTTGCCAAACACTCGCACCAAAAAGAGCGACGGTAAAAATGGCCAAAACAAAAGTATAAAAACTAATGGCGTCCCTGGTGGTCCAATCCCAAAAACCGCTCCACAAGGATATTATGCTTGGTTCTTTGGGATGGCTACAATCTTGGGCGGCTTGGTGGCCCTCGCTGCCGTAGGCAGTACACGCCGACGCGAGTAGCGCGGGTTCCACAACAACGAACCACAGGAACCCGACGAGCAAGGCCGCCGCCAGAGCACGGCCCCAATCTACCCGTCTCCAGTCGATCACTACTGGACTCCGCCCCTCAGACATCCTCCAAGCGTACACCCTCCAATTCTAAGGCCGCTAGGGCGGCCAGAAAGAACGACGCAGCAAACGCTCCCCGTTTCAGTTTCATGGTCAGGGAAGCCTCTGTTTCCTTGAAGCCGTGCTTCTTAAGCAGTTTGATCATTTCGACGTATGTGACCCCGGCCTCTTTCATCTTGGCCTTAAGGTGGGCCGCAGCCCGTTGCCCCCATTCTTCCTCGGTTTTTGCATAAGCCATTGGCAATCCCTATCAAATTCGTGACCTATTATATTCGTTAGATTGCCGTTGACAAGGGCTTGAACACCTACCATATTCGTTAGGTAACGAAAACGGTAGTTTCTGTGTCTATCCACTTCCTCCAGTCAAAAGCCGCACGGACCTTGAGCCTCGCTCAAGTGTTCCGCATGACGGAACTGGAAGCGGAAACCACCTTCCGCAAAATCCGTTGGACAGAGACGCAGGGCGAGGCCGTGTGCCCCGATTGTGGCGGAGCGGAGCCTTACGAGTACCGCCGCCCGACCGGTTTGCTGCGCTTCCGCTGCAAGGCTTGCGGCAAGAATTTCTCTATCACGTCCGGCACGTTGTTCGCCTCGCATAAAGCGCCGCTCCGGACCTATCTGGCTGCAATCGCCGTCAGCATGAACGAAGTCAAAGGCAAAAACGCATTGGCGTTGTCGCGCGATCTGGGCATGTCTCACAAGGCTTGCTGGGTTCTGCTTCACAAACTCCGCGAGGCAATGGCGGAGGAATTTCGTGGCCGCAAGATCGGTGGCGAAGGCAAAGTGGCCGAAACGGATGGCGCATATTTCGGCGGCTACGTCCGCCCTGCAAACTTCCGCGAGCATCGCCGTGACCGCCGCCTTGCGGTCAACCAGAATGGCAAGCGTCAATCGCTGGTTATCATCCGCGAGCGTAACGGCAACAGCCTTCCGATGGTGTTCAAGTCCGAAAGCGCCGCGTTGGGCTGGATCAAGTCACGCATTGAGCCGGGCACGATTGTGAATGCCGATGAGGCAGCCGGTTGGGATGGTCTCGCCAGCAAATACGAAATGCGCCGGATCAACCATCAAGAGGCGTATTCCGATGGCGAGGCTTGCACCAACCAAGCCGAAAGCTATTTCTCCCGCATCCGTCGCGCAGAAGCCGGTCACTTCCATCATGTCGCCGGTCCGTATCTTCTCCGCTATGCGCAAGAGAGCGCATTCCGCGAAGATGCGCGCCGCGACGATAACGGAACGCAGGTTCGCCGCGTTAGCGAATTGGCGTTGAAGCGTGGACCGTCAGTTGATTTCAGTGGTTACTACCAGCGGCATGTTAAGTAGGGAAAGCCTAGAACCACTTGAAGCCATGAGCCATCACAGCGCCTAACCCCAAGGTAGCGGTTATGATTGCACCAAATAAAATTCTGAAATCTAGCTGCGCAGTTTCTTTGTGCTTCTTGAGATCAGCCCTCGTTTCGCGAATCTCATCTTTGGCATGTTCGATATTGGTTTCGATGCGTGCCATACAAATTTCTGAGGATGTCATGCGCGCGGTCTGATCTTTGACATCATCAATGAGGCGATCAATTTTGGTCGTCAGAGACGCGATGTCTTTCTGATTCTGCACCAGCATTTGCAGAATATGATTGGGTTCGTACGACGCAGGCAGTGGCGAGGCGACATCCGGCGATTGCGACGGCGTCGAATCTGCTGTTGCTCCAGTCCCCCTCTGTCTGCTCATCGCGGCAAATCTTTTGGCCAATGGACCTTGAGCCATTCCCACATATCGGTCGCCCCGCGACCGGAGTAGTTGGAGACAGGCGTTACTACGCCTGTACCGTTCGACGCGTCGCGAATGCCGAGCTTTTCGGCAAGCTCTTGCGATGTCCCATCAAACTGCGCGAACCACGTCCCTTCTTTTATAAGATAGTGGCCGCCATCGGAGGCGGTGGTTTCAAGTGCCTCCGCGATTTTCTGCGAATTGGACGTGGCGATTACGACGAAAATTTGAGATGACATCGGTCCGACAAAGGAAGGGGGTGACGTGTCGTGGGCAATCTAAAGCAGATACGTGAACGTTTCGAAAGTCCCTCGGTTTCCGGCATCAGACAACGCCCGGCATTTCCGGGACGTTAATGGGGTGTTCCCTCAGCGTTCTTGTCGGGCCTAGCCCAGACGCATAGTCTTACAATCCTGGTCCTCAGAGCAGCGCGACGGGTTCGCTAGGCTTCCACGGCCCAGTAGGAAGCCGCCAGACGCAGACTCCCTTGGTCTTGGTCATGCACTTGACCTTGTTCCGCCTCGCCCGCATGCGGAGCGTTTGAACGACGCGGAGCGCCACGGTTTGGGCCAACACCTTGTCATCTTCGGATAGGCCTTTGGCGCGGATAACGCGCATAGCAAGCTGGCGAGTATCCAGCGGGCCTTCCGCCTCCAGTGCCGCCATGCAGATCGCCGTCGTCTCCCCGCGTCTCAGGACTCGGTTGAGATCGACGTAGGGCGGAAGGTCGGCAGCCTCGCCGGTCGCGGCGAACAACCGGAGCGAAGCGTTGACGTGCGCCAAGTCATGCTCCGCTTGGCGGAGTAGCCGGATGTAGTTTGCGATGGTTGCCGAAATCTCATCGGCCTTCCGGCGTAGCGCCAGAACTGCAATCGGTTCGCCCATGACAGAAAGCTAGGGATTGCCGGGCGGGATTTCTTTTCCCTTTGCGCCAACATACCGGGATCAACTGGCTGGGGGACTAGGATTCGAACCTAGACTAGCGGAGTCAGAGTCCGCGGTCCTACCGTTAGACGATCCCCCAACGACAGGGGGCGGGGTTTAGCCCGGGGGGCGAGCCAGTTCAAGGGCGATAAGACCCGCGTTTTTGCGCCCGTTTTCCGCGCCGGTTGCCCGCGGCGCAACCGATGCTAGCGTGGGGTCCGGCTTCAACACAGGGTTCCGGTGGGCGACAGCACAGAGCGGGAAAGGGTACGCGGCGCGCGGCGCTCTCCCCGCGCGCCGCTCGTGGCGGCCATCGATCTCGGCACCAACAATTGCCGTCTTCTGATCGCCCAGCCGGCGCGCGGCGGTGCGCTTCGGATCGTGGATTCCTTCTCGCGCATCGTACGGCTGGGCGAAGGGCTGGCGGCGAGCGGCGAACTCGCCCCCGCCGCGATCGATCGCACCGTGGCCGCGCTGAAGATCTGCGCCGAGCGCATCAAGAAGAGCGGCGCGCGGCGCGTGCGCGCGATCGCCACCCACGCTTCGCGCAACGCCCGCAATGCGCAGGTGCTGATCGACCGCGTCGCCGCGGAGACCGGCCTCACGCTCGAGATCGTCAGCGCGGACGAAGAAGCGCGCCTCGCCGCCATCGGCTGCGCGCCGCTGATCGGCCATCGCCATGCCGGCGCGCTCGTGTTCGACGTCGGCGGCGGTTCGACCGAAGTGATCTGGATGCGCCGCAGGAAAGCCGAAATCGAAACCGTGCAGTCCGCGTCGGAGCCGGTGGGCGTGGTGTCGCTGGCGGAGATGCATGGCGGCGGGCCGCAGGACCGCGCCTGCTACGAACGCATGCGCGCCGAGATGACGGCGCTGTTCGCGCCCGCCCGCGACGCGATGGCGGGTTTTGCGCCGCAGACCCATCATCTGCTCGGCACCTCCGGCACGGTGACGACGCTCGCCGGCGTGGCGCTCGGTCTCGACCGCTATGTCCGCGCGAAGGTGGACGGCACCTGGCATGCCTGCGCCGACATCCTGCGGACGATCGACCGCATCGTGGCGCTCGACCGCGACGGCCGCGCCGCGGTGGGCTGCATCGGTCCGGATCGCGCCGATCTCGTGGTGCCGGGGTGCGCCATCTTCGCGGCGATCGCAACGCTGTGGCCGTGCGCGCAGTTGCGCGTCGCCGATCGCGGTTTGCGCGAAGGCATCCTGCGCGAGCTGGCGGCGGGGGCGCGGCGATGAGCAACGGCCGGGATTCGGGACGCGGACGCGAGCGCGAACGGGTGCGCAGCTCGCGCGGCCGCACGGTATCGTCGCGCCGCTGGCTCGAACGGCAGATCAACGATCCCTATGTGCACGCCGCGAAGGCGAAAGGCTATCGCAGCCGCGCTGCGTTCAAATTGCTGGAGCTCGACGCCAAGTTCCATTTCCTGAAGCACGGCGCGCGGGTGCTCGATCTGGGCGCGGCGCCCGGTGGCTGGAGCCAGGTCGCGCATGCAAAGGTCGGCGCCCCCGGTCAGGTAGTCGCCGCCGATATTTTGGAGATGGAACCGATCGCCGGCGTCACCGTGCTGCTGGCCGATCTCACCGATCCCGATGTGCCGGCCCAGTTGAAAGCCGCGCTCGGCGGGCCTGCCGATGTCGTGATGTCGGACATGGCCGCACCCACCACCGGCCATCGCGCCACCGATCATTTGCGCACCACCGCGCTGATGGAAATCGCACTCGCCGTCGCCCAGGACACGCTGAAGCCCGGCGGCACCTTCGTCGGCAAGGTGTTCACCGGTGGCGCAACCGGCGATCTTCTCAGCGCGATCAAGAAACATTTTCGCGAAGTGAAACACGTGAAGCCGCCGGCCAGCCGCGCGGAGTCGGTCGAGCTCTATCTCGTGGCGCTCGGGTTTAAGGGATAGACTGCCGCGCATGACCACCGCTCTCGCGCTTACCAGGCAACTGATCGCATTCGACACCACGAGCCGCGGCTCGAATCTCGCGCTGATCGATTTCGTGCAGGCGATGCTGGAAGATGCGAGCGCGCGCTGCCGCCGCAGTTATGACACAAGCGGCCAGAAGGCGAACCTGTTCGCGACGTTCGGGCCGGAGCGCGACGGCGGCTATGTCCTTTCCGGCCATACCGATGTGGTGCCGGTCGACGGGCAGGACTGGTCGAGCGATCCATTCGCGGCCGAAGTGCGCGGCGACAAACTGTACGGGCGCGGCACCTGCGACATGAAAGGGTTCGTCGCCTGCGCGCTGTCGCTCGTGCCGCAGATCGCGAAGACCGCACTCACCCGCCCGATCCATTTCGCGCTCTCCTATGACGAGGAAGTCGGCTGCTTCGGCGTGCGCGCCTTGCTCGACGATCTGAAAACCGCCGGCATCAAGCCGGCGCTCGCCATCGTGGGCGAGCCGACCCTGATGAAAGTGGTCGGCGCGCATAAGGCCGGCGCTGTGCTGCACACCCATTGCCACGGCAAGGAAGGCCATTCGTCGAAGCCGCATCTCGGCGCCAACGCGGTGATGATGGCGGGCGCATTTGTGAACCTGCTGGAAAACGTCGGCGGCGAACTGAAGACCGATCGCGACGAGCGTTTCGATCCGCCCTTCACCACGGTGCAGGCCAATATGATCGAAGGCGGCTCGGCCGTGAACATCCTGGCGCGTCATGCGCTGGTGACCTGGGAATACCGCGCCCTGCCCGACCGCAATCCTGCGAAGATCGTGGAAACGGTGGTGGCGCGGTCCGAGCGCGAAATTCTCCCGCAATACCGCGCGAACACGGATGAAGCGCGGATCATGACCGAACTGCACGCGAGCTATCCGGGCCTGGTGATGGACGAGAACTCGCCGGCCGTAGCGCTGGCGCGCGAACTTAGCGGCGCCAACGCGGTCGAAGCCGTCGCCTATGGCACCGAAGCCGGCCATTTCCAGCGCGCCGGAATCCCCGCCGTGATCTGCGGCCCCGGCTCGATCGACCAGGCGCACAAGCCCGACGAGTTCGTCGCGCTCTCCGAACTCGCAGCCTGCGAAGCCTTCCTGAAGAAGGTGATCGCGAAAGCCTGCACCTGATGGACGCGCCTTCCGCTCTGCCGCCCGAGCGCATCGATGTTCTCGGCGTCGACCATATCTATCTGACGGTGTCGGACTTCGCGGCGGCCGAGGCGTTCTACGACACGGTTCTGGCGCTGTGGGATTCTCGCAAGCTCGATGCTGAACGCGTTGAGGACTGGGCTTTCATAAAGACCTCCGGGATTGTCTGGCTGCCAGAAGGTACCTGGAAAGCACTCGCCGATCCGCCGCCCACCCCCCCTGCGTCCGCAGTACGCCGGATGCGAAGCCACGTTGGGTAATCTCCACCGCGGCCGATGGCACGATGGAGTGGTTCATCCCGCCGATCAGCGAATTGCTGCGCAGGAAAGCCGACGGCCGCGCCCGTCCCATCACCGGCCCGCGACACTCGCAATGGACGACGTTCGCGTGGAAACGCGTGTCGCCGCGCGAACCCGATTTCCACGCAAGCCAACACGGCGTCCACGTCGAGCAGGCGGTCGAAACGCTGGCCCTGGATGCAAGCACCTTCACCGATGCGCTGTGGTCGCCGGCCCATCCGGATCAGAAAGACATCAGCGTGTTCTTCAAACGCGAGCAGCCGTGAACATTGGTCAAAAATGTTCGTTGTGCATTGCAACGCCTGACTTTTAGCGTCTACCGTTCAACCTCCCGAGCGCACGACGGCGAATGGCCCAACAAACCGCCGATGCATCTTCCTCTGCCGGCACAAACGCCGCCCTCGGCGCGGCGATGCTTGCGGCCGCTTCGGACAATCCGCGCGTCGATCAACTGCTCGAGCGCCAGATCGCGCTGTCCGATCTGCAGATCGACAACCTGCGGAAGCAGGACGAGTACGAGACCTCGCATCTGCGCTGGCGCCGCTTCAACGACCAGATGAGCGGTGCGTTGCAACTGATGCTGGTGGCGATCGGCCTTCTGATCGTGGCGGGCATCGGTGCTGCGATCTGGAATGCGGCGCACGACAACGGTCTCGTGGTGGAAGCGTTCTCAGTGCCGCCAGATCTCGCCGCGAAAGGCCTTTCCGGCGAGGTGATCGCCGGCAAGGTGCTCGCACGCCTTTCGCAATTCCAGGACGAGACCGTGGCGTCCCGCTCCTCGGAAAGCTATGCCAACAACTGGGGCGACGACATCAAGGTGCAGATTCCGAACACCGGTGTGTCCATCGGCGAGTTCAACCGCATGCTGCAAGCCTGGCTGGGCCGCGAAACGCGGATCAGCGGCGAGATCTACCGCACGCCGGACGGTCTTGCGATCGCGGCGCGCGCCGGCGCCGAGACCACCCCTACCTTCCAGGGCCGCGAGGCCGACATCGATACGCTGATCGACAAGGTCGCGCAGCGTATCTATCGCAGCACCCAGCCCTATCGCTATGCGGCCTGGCTGGAAGACCATGGCAGGGTGGCGGAGGCCCGCGCCATCCTTCAGTCGCTTGCCGCAACGGCCAGCAGTCCGCTGGAACGGGGCTGGGCGTATAACGGCCTGGCCCACCTCACCATTATCACCGGCGACATCGCCGAAGCCGAAGCATACATCTACAAAGCCGTCGCGGCCGACCCCTCGCTCCTGCAGCCGCGCGGCAACATGCTGGCGGGTGAGCAGTTTCTGGGTCACGACGAAGCGGCGCTCGCCGCCGCGCGCGACTTGCTGCGGGTGGCCGCGGCCGGCGATCCGACGCTGACCCAGGAGGCTTTCACCCGGAACGTTTTGAACGGGCGGCTCATGCTGGCCACCTACACCGGCGATTTCGCAACGGCGCTCGCAACCGCAAAGCAGGAAGAGACGCTGGATATCGAGCTCGGGCGTCAGGACGAAGAACTGAGCTGCGCCTTGCTGCATGATGCTGCATGTTTGGCCAAAGTCGCCGCCCTGTTCGGGCCCGCCGGCGATGCCGACACACGCGAAAATCGCGACAACAATCAGCAACAGGTGGACACGGCCCTGGAGCGTTGGGATGCGGTGATGTCAGCCGCGGACGCGTTCCATCTCGAACTGATGAAGGGGCCCCTGATCCTGAAAGGGCTGCTGGTATATAACGATCAGCCGCTGCATGCGCTCGCTGCCGCGCATCTTGGCGATTTCAAACTGGCGCATCGTCTGATCGATCAGACGCCGGGCGATTGCAATATATGCCTTCGCGTCCGCGGCACGCTTGCCGCTCTGGAGCATCGCGGAGATGCGGCCGACTGGTGGTTCGCGAAAGCGGAAAGCGCCGCGCCCTCCATCCCGCAGGTCGATGTGGATTGGGGCCGTGCGTTGCTCATGCGCGGCGCGACCGTGCCAGCAATCGCGAAATTCGAACGCGCTCACAAAAAAGGTCCGCTGGACGCGGATCCGCTGGAATTGTGGGGCGAAGCGCTGCTGCAGCAGAACCGCGCCGATCTCGCGCTGGCCAAATTCGACGCCGCCAACCGTACTGCGCCGCACTGGGCGCGGCTGCATCTCAAATGGGGCGAGGCGCTGTGGTGGAGCGGCGACAAGGCCGCCGCGCGCAAGCAATGGGCCACCGCCGCAACCCTCGGCCTCGCGCCGTCCGAACGGAGCGAACTGGCGCGGGTCTCGCACTGAGCGACGGCACCATGCCTTAGGCGGCCGTCAGGCTTTGCTCCATTTGCCGGTCTTGATGTCGAATTTCACCTTGCCCGCGGTCCGCATGCGCATCAGCAGATCCTGCAGCGCGTCGGTGCTCTTGTTGCTGGGGTCGAGCCGCTGCTGAAGTCCGTACAGGGCGCGGGGTTTGTCCAATGCCTCCAGGACTTCTTCTTCTCTCGTCATGCGCTTTTCCCCGCTCTGCTGTGTCGCGAATGCTTCGCACAATAGCGGCATCCCCGGCAAATTGACTCAAAGCTGCGGCCCGCCGAAAATGCCCGGGAACTTTCGCTGCATCCGGGCATTCGCTAGCCGCTGGCCCGGGGCAGATCCTTCTTTCCGCGGCTGCCGCCTGCGCCCTTCGAACGCCGATTTATGGAGAACCCGTCATGGCCAAGACCGAAGCCTCCCAATCCGGGAAATTCCTCACCGATGTAAAGACGCTCCGGGAACGGGCGCGCAAGCATCTGACGACCGGCAACGTCACCGACACCTACAAAGGCGACGTCAACAAGACGATCGACATCCTGCAATCGGTGCTGGCGACCGAGATCGTCTGCGTCCTGCGCTACACGATGCATGCCGTCGCCGCGACCGGCATCTCCAGCGAAGGCGTGAAGGCGGAGTTCAAGCAGCACGCCAAAGAGGAACAGGGCCACATGATGGAGGTCGCGGAGCGCATCAACCAGCTCGGCGGCACGCCCAACTTCAACCCGGAAGGCCTCGTCAGCCGCTCCGCCTCGCAATATGCGGAAGGCGACAACCTGGTCGAGATGATCCGCGAGAACCTCGTTGCGGAGCGCATCGCGGTCGATCATTACCGCGAACTGATCCGCTATTTCGGCGACGACGATCCGGCGACCCGCGTGATGCTGGAGGGTATCCTGGTGGTCGAGGAAGAACACACCAACGACATGCACGACCTGCTGGTGGCTCACGAAGGCCGCCCGATGCTGGAGAAGTAGGCACGCCTCAGCGGTCGGAGTCGAAGCCGGGCAAGGTCCAGCCATAGCGGATGGCGCCGGCCCGGAGCGCAAAGCCGGCCGCAAACGCAGCCACCCCTGCAAGGATCGGGTCGGCGTCGAACAGGCGCGCGACCACGTAAACGGTCGCCGACAGCAGCGCCGCGGTGATGTAGATCTCGCGGCGCAACAGCACCGACGGTTCGCCCGCGAACACGTCGCGCAGGATGCCGCCGAACGTCGCGGTGAGCACGCCCATCGCCACCGCGACCGGTGCGGCCACGCCATAGCTCAAGCCTTTCGCGGCGCCGATCGCGGCATAGGCGGCGAGACCCACCGCATCGAGCCAGAGCAGCGCGGAATTGCGCCACGGCCGCTCGCCCGCGATCCACACCGCAAGCGCCACGCCGACGCAGACGAACAGATACTGCCCCGAATGCACCCAGAACACCGGCGCGCCGATCAGGAGATCGCGCAAGGTGCCGCCGCCGATCCCGGTGAGAATCGCGAACGCGGCGAAGGTCACCACATCGTGCCGCCGGCGCGCCGCGGCCAGCGCCCCGGTCGCCGCGAACACGGCAAGGCCGAGATAGTCGAACCACAGAAGCGATGCGGCGAAATCGTGCACGGGCGAATCCCCTTCGCCCGCGAGTATAGATCAGCCGTGCTCGAGCGCCTCGCGCGCGGCTTTCGCGCCGCGGGAGCTGCCGTGATATTTGGAATAGATCTTGGTGAACTCCGCCCCGAACAGGAACAGCTGCGCCGAGTAGTAGACCCACAACAGCACCACGACGAGCGCGCCGGCCGGCCCGAAACTGTCGGCGATCGCGGTGCGGCCGATGTAAAAGCCGATCAGGAATTTTCCGAAATCGAACAGGATGGCGGTGAGTATCCCGCCCGCCGCCACATCGCGCCAGCTCAGCGCCACATCCGGCAGCACCTTGTAGATCGCGGCAAACAGGAACGCGAGCAGCAGGAACGAGGTCGCGAAGTTGAGCGCCCACAGCAGCGGCGTGCCGAGCGGCAGATTGGCGCTCAGGTAATTGCCGAACGCGACGAGCCCCGCGGTGACCGAGAGCGACACCAGGAGGAAGAACCCGAACCCCGCGACGAGCGCGAGGCTGAGCACGCGGGCATGCAGCAGGTTGGCGAGGATGGTGCCGATCCGCATGTCGGACGCCGGCGCCTTCCAGATCGCGTTGAGCGCCGATTGCATCTCGGTGAACACGCCCGACGCCGCGAACAGCAGCGCCGCGATGCCGGCCAATGTCATCCAGAACCCGTCAGTGTGCATGGAGGCGCGTTCGAGGATGGCGGTGAGCAGCTTGGAGCTGCCGCCACCCATCAGGGTGTGGAATTGCCAGGAGATCGCATCGCGCGCCGCAGTGCGGCCGAACACCGAGCCCGCGATCCAGATGGCGACGATAAGCACCGGCGCCAGCGCGGTGACCGAATAAAAGGCAATCGCGGCCCCGCGGCTCAGCGCATCGTCGGCGACGAAGGCTTCGACGGTCTCGAACGCCAGCCGCCGAATCTTGCCGATACGGCTCAGGCCGCGGACCGGCGTCGTCTCGATCGGGACATGGGCAGTCACGGACGTTCCCCTTTGGGAGAAACGCACGCTAGCGGGATTCGTTTCGCGGGGCTCGAGGCTGGTGGAGAGACTGCCCCTCACCTGCCGTTGCTGACGCAACGGCTGTCCTCTCCCGCTTCGCGGGCGAGGTTAAAGAAAGCGGGCCTCGCTTAACCTCTCCCGCTTGCTTGCGGGAGAGGACAGCCATCGCGATAGCGATGGCAGGTGAGGGTCCGTCAAACCTACCGCAGTGCCGCCTCGATGTTGCCGCCGTCGACGGTGATCACCGCGGTGGTCGTCTTTTCGGCGTGGGCGAGATAGACGAACGCTTCGGCGACTTCGCTGGCGTAGACTTCGCGGCCCAGAAGATTGCCGCTCATGTAGCTCTCTTCGCTGACGCCGCGGGCCTTGGCGCGCGAGGCGACCATGTCGTCGGTGAGCAAACCGCTGCGGACGCGGTCGGCGTTGACCGCGTTGGCGCGGATGCCGTCCTTGCCGTGATCGAGCGCGTACTGGCGCACGAGGAAGAGCGTCGCCGCTTTCGGCAGACCGTAGGGGCCGAAATCCTTGCCCGGATTCACCGCCTGCTTCGACGTGTTGAACAGCAAGCAGCCATAGGTGCCTTGCTGCTTCATGAAGTGCACCGCCGTCTGCGCCACCGTCTGGTGGGCGAAGAAGTTGAGCTCGAAGCTCTTGCGCAGCACCGCATCGTCCACCGTGCCGATGTTGCCCTGCCACGCGGCACCGGCGTTGGAGACGACGATGTCGACGCCGCCGAACGCTTCCACCACCTTGTCGAACGCGGCCTTCACGCTGTCCGCATCGGTCACGTCGCATTGAATCGCGAGCGCGTTCTTATGGATCGCCTTCGCGGCCTTCACCGCCTGATCGTGATCGCGGTCGAGGATCGCGATCTCCGCGCCCTCCGCCGCCATGGCTTTCGCGGTGGCAGCCCCGATGCCGGAGCCGCCGCCGGTGACAACGCAGACCTGGCGCGCGAGCACACGCTCCGCCGCCTTGCCGAGCTTCGCCTGCTCCAGCGACCAGTATTCGACATCGAACATGTCGGCTTCGGAAATGCTGGCATAGGTGCCGTTGCCTTCGACATCGCCGATCACCTCCACCGCGTTCTCCGCGATGTCGGCGGCGATCGCCGCATCTTTCGCGGTGGCGCCGGCGCCGAACAGGCCGACACCCGGCACCAGGATCACGCGCGGCATCGGATCGAGCGTCTTCTTCTTCGGTTCGGCGTGTTCGTTGTTGCGCTTGAAGTAGTCGTGATAGTGCGCGACGAACGCGGCGACGGCCTTGTGCACCTCCACCTTCCAGTCGTCGAGCTTGTGCGCATCGGGCGCGGGCACCAGCAGCGGCCAGTTCTTGGTGCGGATGGTGTGGTCTGGCGTCACGACGCCGATCTGCGAATAGCGCGCGACATCGGCGCCGTTCACGAAATCCAGGATGCGCGGATTGCTGCGGAAGCAGAGGATCTGGCGCTTCGCGGTGCCGGCGATCGGGTTTTTCTCGATGCACACCGCGCCGCGCAGGATCGGCGCGATGTCGGCGACGCGCGCGATTGTCTTGGGCAGCTCCGCGGGTTTAAGCGCCTTGCGGCCTTTCGCGATGCGCTCTTCCGCCATCGTCACGAATTGGATCATCCGCTCATAGGCGGTCTTTGCATCGTCAGCGAAGGTGAAGATGCCGTGGCGCAGCAGGATCAGGCCTTCGACATGCGGGTTCTTCTCGTAGACGTCCGCCACCGCCTTCGCGAGCTTGAAGCCCGGAATGTTGTAAGGCACCACCGCGACCTTGTTGCCGTAGATCTCGCGCACCAGCGCTTCGCCATCGGGACGGTCGGTGATCGCGAGCACCGCGGTCGAATGGGTGTGGTCCACAAACTTGTGCGGCAGGAACGCGTGCAGCAACGCTTCCACGCTCGGGTTCGGCGCCGACGCGTCGAGCAGGTTCACGCGCTGGAAGTTGACCATGTCTTCGTCGCTGAGCTTCGGCAGCACGCGCATGCGGCGCAGCGGCTCCAGCCGCACGGCCGGCAGACCTTGTGGCTCGATGTTGCCCATGTCCCAGCCCGAGCCCTTCACGCAGAGCACCGGCACATCGTCGCCCAGCACGTCTTTCTGGTGCGTCTTCACCGAGGTGTTGCCGCCGCCATGCAGCACCAGCTTCGGATCGCCGCCCAAGAGGCGCGTCGTGTAGGTGCGCAGCGCAAGATCGGCGTTCACGCCCTGCGCGGCATAGCGGTCGATGAACTCTTGCGCGTCGGCGTCGGACCAGCGGGATTTCATGGGCATTCTTCCGGAGCGTGCGGGGACGGCGCCCCAATACGGCGGGTGTCCCGTGGGGTCAATGGTATGCTGTTTTGCAACCGCTTATGCGACAATATCGCAAACGAGGCGGTTCCATTTTCCGAGGCGCCGACACCCCGAGAGGCCAGATGACGAAGGATGGACGGCCATCCCGGATAAATGACATTCGGTACTTCTTCGGGGATACGCACAGGTACCTCGAAAATCATCACGACGTTTTCGCATTCGGTAACCGCATCGCATGGTTTCTGAACGGTGAGGACTTCAGCCTCGGGGCCTATCCGTCGCTCTATATTTACCTGACACCAACGCTCAGGCCGGGTGCCGTCGAGGTTACCAATCGTGGCGGAGACTGGTGGCAGCACTACACGAATGTGGGCGTGCCGGAAGATTTTCCAAACAGATCAGACTCGGCGGAACTGGTTATGGCGGGAACTGTCGCAGCGCTGAAAGCGATAAGACCCGATTGTGCTGCAGTCATCGATCGCGCTGCCACTGCGGTTCGCACGCACGGTAACGACCTGCGCTTTCTGCTGAAGACGCGTGAGACGAAACGGTTCACGATGGAGGTGTCTTTCACAATCGCGGTTTGGCCGCAACCGTCCCTATTATTTGTATCGCTCGTCGAGCGCGCCAGCGGAGCATTCCTCGAAGCTCCGCCCACAGAGCTGTTGGTCTACTTCGAAGCTTTCGATCTCGCAGGCTCAATAAGGGTCAGCGAAAAGAACACGGCTCTGATTGCAAACAAATCGGTTGCAGCGACGCTGATGGCATTAAGACACGGAGGACCGCTTGTTAAGTCGATTTCGGAGTTTTCTC
The DNA here is from genome assembly GCA_036489635.1 of Rhizomicrobium sp. Taxonomy (GTDB): domain Bacteria; phylum Pseudomonadota; class Alphaproteobacteria; order Micropepsales; family Micropepsaceae; genus Rhizomicrobium. The sequence continues at coordinate 25,201 of DASXFK010000023.1, forward strand.
CCGCCCAAAGACCGCTCTACTCCAGACTTGTAAAGCGGCGCTAGGCGAACAACTGTCAGATTTCTTCCGGCAACGGCTTGCGCACTTTGCTTTTGAATCGCTCCTCCACCGCGCCGTAGCGGGCGAAGGCGATCATCGCGTCGCGCAGGGAGAGTTTGCCGTTCGGACCGCCGCGCACGGTGTCGAGATCGCCGATGTCCTGGCCGTCGTCTTCCCAGTAGCAGACCGGGCAAATCTCGTTGGCGCCGCGGTTCTGCAAGGTGAGATACCCGCAACAGGGACAGCGGTGCGTTTTGGCGGACATCGACAACGACTCTTTGGCGAAACAATCCCCGCCGCCCGAACAGGGCCTTCAGGCGGCGGGGAAGAGGCTGCGTAGGCCCTGTTCCGAAGCCGCGCAAGTTCCGCGTTCGGTGATGAAACCGGTGACGAGGCGCGCGGGCGTCACGTCGAAGCCTGGGTTCGCTGCAGGCGATCCGGGAGCGGCGATTTCGACGGTCGCGATGTCACCAGATGGGGTACGTCCGGTCATTTTCAAGACCTCGTCGCTCGAACGATCCTCGATCGGGATCTTGCGGCCGTCGTCGAGCGTCCAGTCGATCGTCGAACTGGGCAGCGCGACGTAGAACGGCACGCCGTTGTCCTTCGCGGCGAGCGCCTTCAGATAGGTGCCGATCTTGTTCGCGACGTCGCCGTTCGCTGTGACGCGATCGGTGCCGACGATGCAGAGATCGACCTTGCCTTCCATCATGTAGAGCCCGCCGGCATTGTCGGCGAGGATGGTGTGCGGCACGCCGTGGCCGCCGAGCTCGAACGCGGTGAGCGAGGCGCCCTGGTTGCGCGGGCGCGTCTCGTCCACCCACACATGCACTTTCAGCCCTTCGTCGTGCGCCAGATAGATCGGCGACAGCGCGGTGCCCCAGTCGACGCAGGCGAGCCAGCCGGCATTGCAATGGGTGAGCACGTTGAGGGTTTCGCCCGGCTTCTTCTTCGCCGCCGCTTCGCGCAGGATCTTCAGCCCGTTCTCGCCGATCGCGTGGCAGGTCTCGACATCCTCGTCGCAGATCGCGGCCGCTTCGCGCCAGGCGAGCGCGGCGCGTTCCGCGCGCGGCCGGTTGCGCAGCGCATCGCACATCCGCTTCAGCGCCCAGCGCAGATTGACCGCGGTCGGCCGCGTCTCGAGCAGCGCGTCGTGCGCCGCATCGAGCGCCGCGTCGGACGCATCTTTCTGCATGGCAAGCGCGATGCCGTAGGCCGCGGTGGCGCCGATCAGCGGCGCGCCGCGCACGATCATCGCTCTGATCGCATGCGCGCACTCTTCGAGGCTGCGCAGGGTCAGAGTGGCGAACGCGTGCGGCAGTTTCGTCTGGTCGATCACCTCGACCGCGTCATCGCCCACCGGCCAGATGGTGCGATAGGGTTTCCCGTCGATTTTCATGGCGCTCTCTTAGCGCAACTTCGCAACAGAGAACCACCCCCACCTCGCGCTGGAGGGGTGAGAATGCAAAACCCCGCGCTCCCGAAAGAGCACGAGGCATTTTTGCGCGCAATGCGGATGCTTTACTGCTTGGTGGTCTGCCCCGGCACGTGCACGTCGACGTCCGGACTTACGATGTGCGGATCGGACTCGTCCGGGATCGGCTGTTCGGCGAATTTGCGATCCGGCGTGTCGATCGTCGTTTTCGGTTCCCACATTTTGTCGCGCAGGTCCGGCTTTTTCTGCTTGTCAGCCATAGCGAATCTCTCCCAGAAGTTTCTGGTAGAGATAACGTGCAGAACGCGATTGCGTTGCTAGCGGGGTTTCAGCACCCAGTCCGCCACGTCTTTCCAGCGTGGCTCCGCATGCAGGTCGCGCAGCAGCATGTGATAGCCGCCGGGATAGCGATGCACCTCGGCGCGCGGTCCGAGCGCCGCCACAACGGCTTCCGTTGGCTTGGCCGGAATCACCTGATCGTTGCCCCCATAGAGGAACAGGATCGGCGGCGGATTTGTGAGATGCGCCGGCGCGTTGCGCGCGTCGTCCATCAGGTTGACGAGGCCGTACACCGCGCCGGCATTCGCATTCTTCTGGAACAGCGGATCGGCGCCGTTCATCCGCAACATCTCGATGTTGTCGCTCGCCCAGATCTTCAATCCCGAACCGGAAAGATGCATGCCAGGCAGCGTGTGCGCGACGCTCCACAGTGCGACGCGGTAGAGCATCGCCATGTCGCCGCGCGACCACACCGCGGGCGCGATCAGGATCGCGCCGCTCACCCGTGGCGGGCGCGCACTCGCCAGCGCCGAGAGCAGCACCGCGCCACCCATGCTTTCGCCCAGCGCGTAGACCGGCAACCCCGGATATTTCGCGTGCGCCGCATCGACCGCGTCGGCGAGATCGCCGCGCATCGCATCGCCGCCGGCCCAGGTTCCGGCATTCGGCGCGCCGCCGAAGCCGCGCTGATCATAGGCGATAGTGGTGATGCCCTGCTCCGCCCACCACGGCGCCGGCATCGCAAAGGCGCGCGAATAATCGCTCATCCCGTGCAGCGCCACGACGATCGCCTTCGGATGCGCCGCGTCCCAATGGCGGAGCGGCAGATGCAATCCGTCGCGGGTGATGAAGTCCGTGTCGGTCAGAACGGGCGTGTCACTCGCCATGCCGTGCGCCGCGATGGTAGGCGCACACGCTGCCACGCTCAACGCAAGGCTCGCCGCACACGCGATCTGAGATAAGGCAGCAATTCGTCCGCGAACCATGGATTCTTCTTCAGCCACCCGTTGTTGCGCCAGGACGGATGCGGCAGGGGAATATAGCGTGGGCGATAGCGCTTCCAAGCACGCACGGTTTCGGTGACGTTCTCCTTCGCCCGCGCGCCGAGATGATAGGCCTGCGCATACGAGCCCACGAGCAGCGTGAGCTCGAATTGCGGCGCGGTCGCGAACAGCTGTTTGTGCCAGGTCGCAGCGCATTCCCGGCGCGGCGGCTTGTCTCCGCCGTGGCTGTCGTAGCCTGGAAAACAGAAGCCCATCGGGATGATGGCAACGCGGCGCTCGTCGTAGAAAGCATCGCGGTCGATCCCCAGCCATTCGCGCAACCGGTTGCCCGACGCGTCGTCATAAGGAATGCCGGAGCGATGCACCCGAATTCCCGGCGCCTGACCTGCAATGCAGAGTCGCGCCGTCATGCTGGCGCGCAGCACCGGCCGCACGCCGTCGGGTAATGCCGGCGCACAGATGGTGCAGGCGCGGATGTCTTTCAGAAGTGCGTCGAGCGCGCCGGTTTCGGCCATCAATCGCCGCGCAGCAGATTGCGTGCGATCACCACCTGCTGGATCTGCGAGGTGCCTTCGTAGATGCGGAAAATGCGCACGTCGCGATAGAACCGCTCGATCCCGTAATCGGCGACATAGCCCGCGCCGCCGAAGATCTGCACAGCCTTATCGGCGACACGGCCTACCATTTCCGAGGCGAAGTATTTCGCGCACGCCGATTCCATCGTGACGTTCTGGCCGGCATCGCGCTTCTTCGCGGCGTCCAGCACCATGCATTTCGCCGCGTAGGCTTCAGTCTTGCAGTCCGCGAGCATGCCCTGGATCAGTTGGAATTCGCCGATCTTCTGGCCGAACTGCTCGCGCTCGCGGGCATAGGCCACGCTCTCGCCGATCAGCCGCTCCGCCACGCCGACGCAAACGCCGGAGATGTGCAACCGGCCGCGGTCCAGCACCTGCATCGCGACCTTGAAGCCCTGCCCTTCTTCGCCTAGCCGCAAGCTGGCCGGCACACGGGCGTTATCGAAGATCACGTCGCAGATATGGGCGCCCTGCTGGCCCATCTTCTTCTCCGACTTGCCGATCGAGATGCCGGGCGTTTTGGCCGGCACGATGAAGGCGGAGATGCCGCCTGCGCCCTTGCGCGCCGGATCGGTGCGCGCCATCAGGGTGAACATGCCGGCGCGGTTGGCATTGGTGATGAAGCGCTTGGTGCCGTTGACGACGTAGTGATCGCCGTCGCGTTGTGCAGAGACCTTCACCGACGCCGCGTCGGAGCCGGCGCCCGGCTCGGTGAGCGCGAAGCTCGCCACCACTTCGCCGCTCGCAAGCTTGGGCAGCCATTCGTTCTTCTGCGCGTCGTTGCCGAACATTACGACACCCTGGCTGCCGATCCCGACATTGGTGCCGATGACGGAGCGGAACGCGGGCGAGGTGTGGCCCAGCTCCATCGCAACCAGCACCTCTTCCTCCATGGTGAGGCCGAGGCCGCCATATTCGACGGGGATCGACAATCCGAACAGGCCGAGCTCGCGCATCTCCGCGATTACAGAGTCTGGGACACGGTCCTCCTCCGATACCTTCGCTTCGATAGGCACGCATTTCTCGCGCACGAATCGGCGCACGGTTTCGATCAGCTGATCGCGGGTCTCGGCGTCGAGCGCCATGGGCGTCTCCTGAGGGATGCTGGCGGGAGAGTAGCGCAGATTTTCGCCGGTTGTTGTATCTCAAAAAATACCGTCATCCCCGGCGAGTGGACGCGCGAGAACGCGGCCGCAAGGTGAAGTGGACCCAGGGTAAGCCGTTGGCTCGGTATTGAAGAATACAGGACGCTTCCGCCCCAAGAGTTGAGATGCTGCATAATTTTTTGCGCGCAGAGGCGCAGAGACACAGAGGACACTGAGCGTTTGAAGAGCGGCGCTCTTCTTTCGGGGTATCGGTGCGCTTCGCGCGCCAGCCATGTCAGCGACACCGAAGGCCATCCGGCAAGCGAGAAAATACCTGCGCGCTCTGCGCCTCTGCGCGCCAAATCGATCGTAGAACGCGGTGCGGCCGAACCTGTTCAAATGAATTCTTCGACAGCACAGATGCAGCTTAGGTTGGATCCCCTTCCCTCGCTACGCTGCGCTCCGCTCGCCGGGATGACAGTTTGGGTGGAGAAAAAGGAGAGCGTTATTCCCCGCGGGGCACATACACCGACGCGTTGAACACGTGATCTACCGTGTCGCCGTCGCCGAGCGGGGCGAACAGGCTTTCGCTGTAGATGTATTTCTTCTGCTGCGCGTCGCGCACGATCCAGCCGCGCAACGCGTAGGGTTCGCCTTTGCGCACCACGCGGTCGTAGAGCTTGCGCAACACCGGGCCGTGGTCCGGGGCTTCGACATCGACATCGGAAAGGCGGCGGCCTTGCATCGAGATGCCGTAGGCCAGCACATGCGCATCGCCCAGGATGCGGTATTCGTAGTCGGCGCCGCCGTCGATCACCCGGAGCAGGCAGACATTGCGCAGAAAGCCGCGCATCTCGCGCGGCGACACATCGGTGCGGGCCGGAAAGCGCCGCGTGCCGCACAGGTTCTTCCAATAGGCGATGGCCTCGCGCACCGGAGCGCTCTCGACGTCTGCGAGTGGAATGCGGCCGCCGGCGTCTTCGACACTGTCGGGCAGCGTGATCGCTTCGTGGAGGGCCATGCTGCGCACCGGGGAAATCTCGGCCGGTAAGCCTGCGCGGGTCCGGTTAAATTCCCGCAAACAGCCGCCCCCTTGTTAGCCGTATACGGACAAAAATGGCTCAGATAAGCGCGGGCCGGGTGTAAACTTCCTCGTCGTACTGCGCGAAAGCCATCAGGTGATCGACGGTGCTGTCGTCCGGGCCGAGCGGCACGTAGATGCTCTCATAGGTCTGAAACCCGCGATCGACATGCACGAGGTTGCCGCGCGCCGCCACCGGCCGGCCGGTCTTGCGGATGTGGTCGTACAGACCGGTCATCATCGCGCCATAGCCCGGAACCTGGCTGTCGAGCTCGCGTACATGCCAGTTGGCGGGGTTGAAGCCGTGAGCGCGCACGCTCGCCTCGCCCACGATGCGGAATTGATAATCCCGGCCGCCGTCGAGCACATGCACCAGAAGCACGTTGGGCAACAGCGGCTTGATCTCGGCCGGATGGATGTCGGCACGGGCGGGAAAGGCACGGCCGCCGCGCTTGGCCCGCCAGTAATCGTAACCCTGGCGCACGATCGGCGAGGCGATCGCGTCGAGCGGAATCTTGCGTCCGAGTTCTTCGATGGGATGCGCGGTGGCGGTCGTCACGGAAGGTCCGGGGCTGATCGATCCCGTGCAGGGTGGCACGCAATGGGTTAATGGTCTCGAAAACCCGGTGCCTGAAAAGCCATGCGTCTCTCCGTCCTCGACCAGTCCCCCATCCGCAAGGACGGCACCGCCGCCACAGCTATCGCCGAGACCATCGCGCTCGCCAAGGCCTGCGATGCGCTGGGCTATCACCGCTACTGGGTGGCAGAGCACCACAATTCCAACTCGTTCGCAGGCTCGGCGCCGGAGATCCTGATCGGCCGGGTGGCGCAGGAGACGAAACATCTGCGCATCGGCTCCGGCGGCGTGATGCTCACCCATTACAGCCCGCTGAAGGTGGCGGAGCAGTTCCGTATGCTGGAGATCCTGAACCCCGGTCGCATCGATCTCGGGCTCGGCCGCGCGCCGGGCACCGACCAGCGCACCGCGATGGCGCTGCAGGCCGGACCGCAGGGCTGGGACATCGATGCATTCCCGAGCCAGGTCTATCTGCTGCGCCAGTTCCTCGACGATGCGAGCGGCGGCGCGCCGCTGCCGGACAACCATCCCTATCTCGGCATCCACGCGATGCCGAAAGGCACGACGCGGCCGGAGATCTGGATGCTCGGCTCGGGCATGCACAGCGCGGTCTACGCGGCCGAACTCGGCCTGCCGTTCAGCCACGCCTATTTCATCAACACCGAGAACAGCGAAGACGCATGCGACGAATACCGCCGCCGCTTCAAGCCGAGCAACTGGTGCGAGAAGCCCACCATCGCGCTCGGCGTCGCGGCGCTGGTGGGCGAAACGGAAGAAGACGCACACAGGCTGTCGGCGTCGCGCAATCTGTGGGTGGTGCGGCTGCTGACCGGGCGGCCGATCCCGTTCCCCTCGCCGGAGGAAGCGCTGGCGTATGAATTGTCCGAGCCGGAGCAGAAGCTGCTCGCCACCGTGCAGAACCGCTCCATCGTCGGCACCCCGGCGGACGTGCGCACACGCCTGCTGGCGCTCGCCGAAACGCACGGCGCGGACGAGCTCAACGTGGTGACGATCACGTACGATTTTGAATCGCGCCTGCGGTCATATGAATTGTTGGCGGACGCGTTCGCGCTGCAACGCCGTCTCTAACTCAAACTCTACCTGTCATCCCCGGCGAGTGGACGCGCGAAGCGCGGCCGCGAGGTGAAGGGGATGACAATTTTGTTTTGAGAGAAAGCGGAGCGTTCACGTCACCGGCAACAGGCCGATCATTGTGCCCGTCAGGCCGCTCGCCATCGCACCGGACAGAAGCGCGCGGGTCGCGAGGGTTACGATCTCATCGCGCCGCGTGGGCACCAAGGTCGACATGCCGGCGATCATGATGCCGACGGAGCCCAGGTTGGCGAAGCCGCACATCGCGTAGACCATGATGAGCGTCGCGCGCGGATCGAGTGCGGCAGGTGGCAGCGCCGACAGGTTCAGATAGGCGACTAGTTCGTTCAGGATGATCTTCACGCCCATCAGGCTGCCGGCGGCAGGCGCCTCCTGCCACGGGATGCCGAACAGCCACACCACCGGCGCGAACAGCCAGCCGAAGATGCGCTCGAGGGTCAGCGGCGCGCCGCCGACGGCGGGAAACTGGTTCAGGATCGTGTCGCCCAACGCCACCAGCGCGACGATGACGATCAGCATGCCGACGATCTGCAGCCAGATCTTCACGCCGTCCTCGGTGCCGCGCGCGATCGCATCCATGCTCGAGCGGTATTGCAGGTCGCTGTCTTCCGCCGTGTCGGTCGCGGTGTCGTCGGGGATCATAATGCGCGCGATCACGATGGCGCCGGGCAGCGACATCATCGATGCGATGAGGATGTGGCCAAGCGGACCGGGCGCGGCTGCGAGTGCGGTCACATGTCCCAGGATCGAGGCGTAGAGCGCGAACACGGTGCCCGCCACCGACGCGAGCCCGACCGTCAACAGAATGAACATCTCCGACCGCGTGAGGCGTTGCAGATAGGGGCGGATCAGCAGCGGCGCTTCCACCATGCCGAGGAAGATAGTGGCGCCGCTACCGAGGCTGACCGCGCCGCCGAGGCCCATCAGCTTGCGGATGACGAATGCGATGCCCTTCACGATTGCCGGCAGGATTCGCCAGTGCCAAAGCAGCGCCGAGAGCGCCGAGATCACAATGACGAGCGGTAGCACGCCGAACGCGAAGCTGACGAGGCCGTTGGGATTGGTCACCGCGAATGGCGGGGTGGTGCCGCCGACATAGCCGAACACGAAGCTGGTGCCCTTGCCGGTGGCGGCGGTGAGCGCACCGACCGCGCCGTTCAGCGCGAACAGCACATTGCGCGCGAGCGTCACCTTCAGCAGAAGTACCGCGAGCGCCGCCTGCAGCGCGATCCCGACCGCGACCGTCCGCCAGGGAAACGCCTTGCGGTTCTCCGAAACGAGCCACGCGACGGCCAGGATCACCGCGATCCCCAGCGCGGATTGCAGATGCGGCAGCAGAGCCATGAATCCCCCTCAACTGCCGCGAGATTGGCACGAGTTCGGCGGTTGGCCAAAAAGGGAAGCCGCCACGCTCGCTGGCTCTTTTACGTGCAGGCCAGAACCAGGTCGCGGACTTCGTGGAGATTGCGGGCGACACAGACGCAGAGCGTGCGAATATCTTCCGTCGGTTGCATCAGGTCCGGCACCATCACGGTCATCGTGCCGGCCGCAGCCGCCGACCGTACCCCGATGTGCGAGTCTTCGAGGGCCAGACACAACCGGGGTTCGACGCCAAGCCGCTCGGCGGCTTTCAGAAATGGATCGGGCGCCGGTTTGCCGTTTTCATAGTCGCCACGGCAGACGATCCGGTCGAAACGCTCCATCAGGCTGTGCGCGTTCAGGTGATGCTCCACGGTCGTTCGCGACGACGAGGTGGCGATGGCCCGCGGCAGCCGGAATCGGTCGAGGGTTTCGAGCAGTTCGGATACGCCCGGCTTCAGCGCAAGTTTACGATCCGCAATCAGCCGGAAATGGCGCGACCAGTTCGCGTGGAAATCGTCGAACAGGAAATCGTCGCCGAAATGCGAGAGGAACAAGCTTCTGCATTGCGACCGGCGTACGCCGATCGACTTGCTGTAGACCTCGTCCGGAATCGCGTGCCCGCCTTCGGCGGCCGCAGACAACAGCGCCTCCTGCCAGAGCGTTTCGGTATCGAACAGCAGGCCGTCCATATCGAAGATCACGGCGCTTGGGCGATACGGCAATGTCATGCTGTGCGCGTCCCCCTCAACGCTTGAGCGACGCGAGGTAAGCGACGAGATCGACGATGTGCGGCGCATCGAGCCCCGCCGCGATCGGTTGCATCGGCGCGGCAGCCGTGTTGTGACGTGCGCCGGTGTGGAAATCCCAGAGCTGGCGCGCGAGATAGGTGGGCGAACGGCCCGCGAGCGGCGGTGCAGCATCGGCGCCTTTGAGGCCCGCGCCATGACACGCCGAGCACGGCGGTTGTCCCGGAACACCGCGCGCCGCGAGCGCCTGGCCGCGCGCGATCGCGCCGGGCGGCACGTAAGCCACGAACCCCAGATGCGGATCGGCGAGCATCACGCGCACGGGATCTTCCGCGATCTCGATCACGCGCATGCCGATCGGCTCCGTGCCGCTGCCGGCGACCGCGTTGCGCCAGCCCCAATAGGACGGCTCGGTCTTCGGCACGCGCGCCGCTTCCACCACGCGGATCCACGGGCGATAGGGCATGCGGCTATAGTAGGCGGCCGCCGCCGCGATCTCATCGACGTGCGCGGCCTGCGCGACGGTCGTCATGTTCATCGCATCGCGCAGGAAGAAGGTTGAGCTGCGCGTGCCCGACGCGAACGCCCTCGCCTGCTCCGCGATGTAATTGCGCGAAAGGCCCGCAAGACTCGGCACGCCGGAACCGCCCTCTCCGTTCACCATGTGGCAGAGCCCGCACGCATAGACGTTCGGCTTGCGGCCGTGGATCACGACATCGGGCGCGGGCGGATGCTCGGATGGCAGCCAGTCGATGACGGCCCATGGATCGTCGAGCCGGCTCTGCGGGACTTTCAGAGCGCTGCCCGGGACCGTGTAGAGTTGGCTCGGCTTGCCTGCGATCACCGGACGCTCTTTCGCCGCCGCCGGATAGGCCCACGCCATCGGCCCTTGTGCTGGCGGTTTCGGGGGAGCGGCTGCGAACGCAGGCGCTGCCGCCAACGTCAGAACGATGCTCAGACATGCTTTTATTCGCCAGTGCATGATCGCCCCCCCTCACGCGACCGTACCGTCCGGCTGTCAGCATTGCCACCGCGATCGCGCGACAGAATGCTCGCCGGTATGTGGCTATAAGAAGGACCGATGGCCTTCCGCTGACCGCATCACAACGAGCCTGCGATATAACCCTTTAGCGCTCGAATGCGCGCTTCGTCGCGCTTGTAGAACGTCCACTGCTTAATCCGTTTGGTGCGCAGCAAGCGGGCTTGCACCAGGATGCGCAGGTGTTCGCTGGCGGTCGGCTGGCTGACCTTCAGCTTGCGGGCGATGAAGAGGCCGCACACGCCGTCCTTCACCAGATCGCCGTCGACCTGCGGCGGGAAATGCGCGCGCGGGTTTTTCAGCCACTCCAGGATCAGCAGGCGCTTGCCGTTCGCGAGTGCGCGCAATGCGGTTTCGAGAGCCATATCGCCAATATGCTAACCGCCAAATCGCGGGTCAACGCGCGGGCGCATCGGCCTCACCGGCGAAATGCACGGCATCGGTGTTTCCGCCGCTGATCACGACCGCGACATGCTCGTCGTTCGCCGGGACATAACGGCCGGAGAGCAATGCTGCGAATGCGGCGGCGCCGCCCGGCTCCGCCACGATGCGCAGGCGGTCCCACAGCGCGATCTGGGCGGCGCGGATGGCCGCGTCATCGACCAGCACCGCGCGCGCGACGTGCCGCCGGATGATGGGAAAGCATGTCTCGCCGATCCGCTTCGGCGCCAGCGAGTCGGCCGCATAGCCGCCCGCCGGTGCATCGACCGGTCTGCCGGCTTCGAGCGCGCGTGTGAGCGTCGGCGCGTCTTCCGGTTCGACGCCGACCACGCGGATGCGGCCGCCGAACCACGCGGCGATGCCTCCAACCAGTCCGCCGCCACCGACAGCGACGAGCAGTGTGTCGATCCGCGGCGCTTGCGCTTCGAACTCGGCGGCCAGCGTGCCCTGCCCCAGCATAGTGTGCAGCTGGTCGAAAGCGTGGACCGGCAATGCGCCCGAACGCTCCACCCAGACCTGACTGGCCGCAAGCGCGTCGGCGTAGCGCTCGCCTTCGATCACCAGCTCCGCGTTGCATTGGCGGATGCGCCGTATCTTCGCCGGGCTGGAGATCGCGGGCACGAATATTTTTGCGCGGATATTCAGCCGCATCGCCGCATAGGCCACGGCCGCTCCGTGATTGCCGCCCGACGCCGCCACAACACCGGCCGCAGGCACGCTGCGCGCGAGAAGATTGGCGAACGCGCCACGCGTCTTGAACGAGCCTGCATGCTGCAGCTGCTCGAGCTTCAAGGACAGCCGGCAGGGCGGCAGCCCGAAATCTGCACCGTTCACTTCGACAATTGGCGTGCGACGGATAAAAGGCCGGATGATCGTCTCGGTTTCCGAAATCGCGCTCCGGTCAAGTCTGGGTTCGCCCAATTTTTCCTCTCATCCCACAACGATCGGTGGGATCGTATATCGTCGATTGGCTAATTGACAATGTGTCGTTCGGGGCGGCGGCCCATCAGTAGCAGGATAATGCCACATCGATTTCATGTTCCTTCGCGACGGGAATGCGTAACATGGCGGCGCTTCACCCTGCGGGCCGCCGCCATGATGATCTATTATGTGCCCATCGCCGCCCTGTGGCTCATTCTCATCGCCTTCTGGTTCGTGTCGGCCATTGGCGTGAAGCGGACCGTGGCGGACAGCGGGCGGTGGAAGCGGGAGATCCTGTTGCGCATCGCGCTGCTCGCTGCCGCGGTTCTCGCATGGCGCATTCTTGTTCTCACCCACGCTCTTCGCGGCCTGCGGCCTTATCTGGTGAACACCAGCGCTGTGCCGGGCATCGCCGGTGTCGCGCTTTGCGCGGTTGGCGTCGGGATCGCCATCGCGGCGCGCATCCAGATCGGCCGCAACTGGGGCATGCCGATGGCACGCAAGGAGAATCCCGAACTGATAACGACGGGTCCGTATGCCGTCATCCGCCATCCGATCTACACCGGCTTCCTGCTGGCGATGCTCGGCTCGGCGCTCGGCGAGAGCATCGTCTGGCTGGTGCCGTTCGCGATCGCCGGCCTTTATTTCACCGCCAGCGCATTCCGCGAAGAAAAAACGATGGCTGAACAGTTTCCGGAGCAATACGCCGCCTACCGGGCACGAACGAAAATGCTGGTGCCGTTCGTCTTCTGACGGGCGGCAGACGATGCGCGAGCCGCAGCCCTGGAGTAGGCTACGGCAAAAGGGGCACCATCCTTGTCCACCACTGAGATCGTAGCGGCGCTTTTGGGTGTCGCCAATATCGTTCTGCTCGTCCGGCGCAGCATCTGGAATTATGCATTCGGGCTCGCGTCCGTGGCGCTCTACGGATTCGTGTTCCGCAATTCGATGCTCTATTCCGACGCGGCGCTGCAGGTGTTCTTCTTCGTGGTGCAGATCTACGGCTGGTGGAACTGGTATCACGCGCGCGAAGACGACGGGCTGATCCGCGTGAAAATCATGAGTGTGCGCGAGCGGCTGGCGTGGAGCGGCGTATTGGTTGCGGCGACGGCCGCGGAAGGCTGGTATCTCGCGCGGTATACCGCCGACGTGGCGCCGTGGCTCGATGCCGGGGTAACCGCGCTCAGCGTCGTGGCGCAATACCTGCTCTCGGTGCGCAAGCTTGAGAACTGGGTGCTGTGGATCGTCGCCGACGTGGTGCAGATCGGCCTCTATCACTGGAAAGAGCTTTATTGGACGACCGCGCTGTATGTGCTGTTCCTGATTCTTTCGATCGTCGGTTATCTCCAGTGGCAGAAGCAGTTGCGCGCCGAGCTACGGGAAGCCGCCGCGTGATTGCCGTTTCGCTGTTCGGGCCGGAAAGCACCGGCAAGAGCACGCTCGCCCGTGCGCTGGCTGCCCATTACGGCACGCTCGCGGTGCCGGAATACGGGCGCATCTATTGCGAGATCTTCGGCAACGCCTGCGATGCCGAAGATCTGTGCGCCATCGTGCGCGGTCAGCATCTGCTGGAAGAAGCGGCGGCGCGCAAAGCGAAGAACCTGCTGATCCTGGACACCGATGCGGTGATGACGGCGGTGTGGTCCGACGTGCTGCTGCCGCATCGCATGGCTGAACTGAACGATGTGAAAGCGGCCGACTTCTACCTGCTCACCGATATCGACGTGCCGTTCGAACCCGACGCCATCCGCTATTTCCCAGATTCCGCCGAGCGCGCCCGCATGTTCGCGCTCTGCCGCGCGGAGCTGGAGCGGCGGGTACTGCCTTATGTGGTCGTTAGCGGCAGCCGCGAGGAGCGGTTGGCGACGGCGATCGGTGCTATCAATGCGCGGTTTCCGCGACTGAGTCGGATATGAGAGCGCTGCTCTTCGCAGCTGTGTCATCGCTGATCTGGTTCACGACGCCGGCGAGCGGTGAAACCGGGGCGACGCAAGTGCGCATCCCCAGGATCGGCTGTCCCGCGGACGGACAGGTCGGGCCGCAGAAGGCGCCGCCGAACGGCACCAAAGTCGTGCAACTGTCTCCTGCGGCTGCCAACCGCCTCGCCTGGTATGTCGGGGCCTACGGGACGCACACGCTGGCGCCGCGAGGCTGGGGATGCATCGAGCTTTCCGGGTCCAACGGTTCGATGTTGCTGGTGACGCCGCAAGCGGTGAAAGCCACCGACTTCCTTTCGAAGAAATGGAAAGGGATCACCGGCTTTGGCGTCACCGTGCTGGCGCGTGTCGGAGATACCTCGGGCCGCTTTGCCGTCGCAGAAGTCGCCGCGCGCGTATTTCCCGCCGCGCGCAAATTCGTCAACGCGGTGATCGCCGAAGGGCTGGAGCAGCCTTCCGATTTTCCGGCCGAACCCTATCCGCACGACAGCCTGACCTATCGGACCGGCACGCTGGTCGAGTTCACGACGGCGCCGCATGCGAAAGGCCTCGGTACCCTGACGTGGCTCGAGCCCAATGCGCGACCTATACTCGGCATGGCGCAGCTGAACGGCGATCCACCCAGTCTCCTTTCGATCGCCGTTCGTCTTCCCGCTGGCGATGACGACCTCAACGCGACAATCATCTCGCAGGCCGAAGGCGACGGATCAGAGTGACCACACCGCGACCATCCGAGATCAAGGCGCTTGCCGGGGCACGGGCGCTGCCGCCGCTGCTGCTGGTGCTCTATCACTTCTCCGAAGGACATGGGTATCAGGGCGCGCCGTGGTTCGACCTGTTCGTGTGCAAGGGTTATCTCTGGGTCGAGTTCTTCTTCGCGCTGTCGGGCTTTATCCTGATCCACGTCTATTCGCCGCGCGTGGCGACGTTCGCGCGCGGGCAAGGCGGCTATCTCGATTTCCTGAAGGCACGGCTGGCGCGGCTTTATCCGCTCCATCTGGCGACCATGCTGATCATGGTTGTGATGATCGTGGTGCTCGACGCGCTGGCGGCGCACGGTCATTACCAGTCGATCTATGACGGGCCGGGCTATCACCCCTATGCGACGTGGGGCAGCTTTATCGCAAACCTGTTCCTGGTGCAGGCGTGGCACACCGTGCCGCAACTATCGTGGAACGCGGTCGCGTGGTTCGTGAGCGTGGAGTTCTTCCTCTGCCTCATCTTCCCGCTCTATCTGTGGATCGCACAGGGACCGCTGTGGCGCGGCTTTGCGCTGATTGCGGCGGGATTAGCGGTGTTGTGGCAGATGGCGCATATCTTCGGCCACGGCCTCGATATCACCCATGACTTCGGCATCCTGCGCGGCATGGCGGACTTCGCCATCGGCGTCGGGTTTGCCATGCTCTATCGCGATCTGATGAAGCGCGGTTTTGGCGCGCGGCCGGAGTGGCAGTTCACGCTCGCACAACTGCTCGTCTTTGCCGTGTTCGTGTACGCGATGTACAACACCGGCTGGTCGCACCAGGCGCTCGATTTCTGGGTGGTGCCGCCGATGACGGCGCTCATCTTCACCCTCACCTTCGACCGCGGGCTGCTGGCGCGCCTGTTCTCCACCCGGCCGTTCCTCGTGCTCGGCGAGTGGTCGTTCGCGATCTATATGGGCCAGACCGCCTGGCTGCAGTTCATCCGCTACGCCAAGGAGCGGCTCTACCCCGCGATGTCCGACAACCCGGTGGTGCACATGATCGAACCGGCGGCGCTGGTGCTCGTCTGCACGCTGTGGGGCTGGCTGCTCTACGTAACGATCGAGAAGCCCGCCAACGCGGCACTGCGCCGATGGTTCGCGCAACAAACCAAACGCGAGGCTCAGGTCCTGTCCTGATTTGCATCAGGCGCCGGCTTCCTCAAAGCAGCAGGCGCAAAGCTTGTTACCTTCGAGGTCGCGAAAATAGGACATATAGAACGTCGGCGCGCGATATCCCGGCGCGCCCTCGTCCGTTCCGCCGATCTCCAGTGCCTTCGCGTAGAACGCATCGACTTCGGCGGGCGTATCGAAACGGAAGCAGGCCATGGAGCCGTTGCCGATGGTCGCCGGTCTCTTGTCGTAGGGTCCCAGCACGACGAAAAACGGGATGCCGTCCTTACCGTAAACCCGGCCGCCGGAGGGATGCTCGAACAAGCCCGAAATCCCGGCGGAGGCGAAAAGCGAATCGTAAAAACCCTTCGCTTCGCCCAAACGATTCGAACCCACCACCGCATGTCCCAGATGAATCATCAGCTCGCTCTCCCTCGAGGCTTCCTGTCCGAACGGCGAAATTATAGTGCGTTTGCTCCAGAGCAACTGCACCCGATGAATATTGCGGCACAGCACCGGCTTGACCGGTTTGCTGCCTTCCGCCATCTAGCGGGCGCGAAATTTCCCCTGATTGAAGGAGTTCTTCCCATGACCATCAGCTTCGACGGCAAGGTCGCGATCGTCACCGGCGCCGGCGGGGGCCTCGGCCGCTGCCATGCCCTCGAACTGGCGCGCCGCGGCGCGAAGGTCGTGGTCAACGATCTCGGCGGCTCGGTCGACGGCACCGGCGGCAACTCGGCCGCCGCCGAAGCGGTGGTGAAGGAAATCACCGACGCGGGCGGCACGGCGATGGCGAACGGCGCCTCGGTCAGCGATGACTCGGGCGTGGCACATCTGGTCGATCAGGTGATGGGCAAATGGGGCCGGGTCGACATCCTGATCGCCAATGCCGGCATCCTGCGCGACAAGAGCTTCTCCAAAATGGAGCTGAAGGATTTCGACGCGGTGATGGCTGTCCATCTGATGGGCACCGTCAAGCCGTGCAAGGCGCTATGGGAGACCTTCAAGAAGCAGCAATACGGCCGCATCGTGGTGACGACGTCGTCCACCGGCCTTTACGGCAATTTCGGCCAGACCAATTACGGCGCGGCGAAGCTGTCGCTGGTGGGCTTCATGAATTCGCTGAAGCTGGAAGGCGACAAGGACAATATCAAAGTCAACGCCATCTGCCCCGTCGCCGCCACCCGCATGACGGAAAACCTGATGCCGCCCGCGGTGCTGGAAATGCTGAAGCCCGAATTCGTCAGCCCCGCCGTGGCGTTCCTGGCGAGCGACGAAGCCCCCACCGGCATCATCATGACGGCCGCCGCCGGCGTCTTCGCGGCCGCGCAGCTGGTGGAGACGGACGGCGTCAATCTGGGCCACAAGGCCAGCGCCGACGACGTGGCGGACAATTTCAAGGCCATCGCCGATTTCTCGACGGCGAAACATTACACCCAAGGCGGCGAGCAGAACGGGAAATTCTTTGCGCGGATACAGGACCCTCCTTTGGTGGGATGATTCCTTCGCACAATCATGGCGCGCCGCCCAATCCCACTTGTCATTCCCGGCCGAGTGGCGAAGCCGCGAGGGGAAGGGAACCCAGGCGTCAAAGGCCTGGCATTATCTACGATCTGGGTCGTTCATACGCTGTCGCTATGAACTCCC
>DASXFK010000159.1:0-27899 GCA_036489635.1 Rhizomicrobium sp.
TATCGACTGGATCTGCGTCAGTCCGAAAGCCAACGCGGAGTTTAACCTGAAGCGCGGCAATGAATTGAAGCTGGTCTATCCGCAGGAAAACGCGCCGCCGGAGAAATATGCGGACCTTCTGTTCGATCACTTCTTTCTTCAGCCGATGGACAACGCGAACCGCGCCGCCAACACCGAGGCTGCGACGGCCTATTGCCTGGCGCACCCGCAATGGCGGCTCAGCCTGCAAACCCACAAGCTGATCGGCATTCGCTAGACCGACGCGACGACCGGCCGTTTGGGCGTTTGCTTTGGCGTATGGGCGCGCAGAGCGTCGAGCAGGTTGCGCTTTATCGCGGCGGCCGACGGTTCATCCCACAGATTGCGCCATTGGCTCGGATCGTTCTTCAGATCGTAAAGTTCGCCTTCGTCGCCTTCATAGAGAGACGACTTACCGTAAGCGGTAATGGTCCAGCCGTCGCGATAGAGCGTGCGCAACGAAACCGAGACATCGCCGAATTCGGAATCCCATTCGGTGAATACCGCCTCGCGGTTCACCGCTTCGGCGTTGTTGCGCGGCAATGACGCGCCTTCCATCCATTCGGCACGAGAAACGCCGGCGATTTCGCAAAACGTCGGCGCGAAATCCACTTGGCCGACAGGCGCCTCGATGGTCACGGGCGCAACGCGCGCGTTTGGCGCCGGCCGCCAGATCATCGGCAAACGCATGAGGCTGTCGACGTGGTGCGGTCCCTTGAACAGCAAACCGAAGTCGCCCTGGAATTCGCCGTGATCGGTCGTGAACAGCACGTCGGTGTCCGCGTCCCAGCCGCGCGCCCTTACCTTGTCCATCACGCGCCCGACCGCTTCGTCGATCAGCTCGTTCTTGATGTGCGTCATCGCGTCGATTTCGCGAAGCTGGTCGGTGGTGAGCGACGAGGGCACCCAATCCGGCGGCGCCTCGAAGCAGGTGACGCGCTCGCCCGTCCACCACTCGCGCCAATGATGCGGCTTGTCCGACAGGATGGCGTCGATCTTCTCGTGGCTGCCCGGATAACCGGCTGGCACCGGAATATCGCGCCAGTTGACGCGACCGATCTCGCTTTGCGGCGGATCCCACGGATGATGCGGATCGGGAAAGCTCATCCAAACAAACCAGTCCGCATCTTCGTCGAGCGAATCCAGATAAGCGATGGTGCGATCTGCCACCCAGTCGGTGTGATAAAGCCCGCGCGGCGTCTTGTTGTGCTTCACCTGCACGGCATCGGTGTCGCCGCCGCCGAAGGAATTCTGGTGCAGGTTCGGGCCGAGTACCGGATAAAAATTCTCCAGCACCTCGGGATGCTTCTCCATCAGCCAGCGCGGATAGTGCAACAACCCCCGCGCGCCATGCGCCGCCAGCTCCATGTGGTCGAAGCCGCGATGGGGGCCGAACTCATGCAGGTTCGCCATGCGGTTCTCATAGAACTGCTGCTGCAAGTCGATGAATGGCTCGAAATGCGCTTTGCCGATCAGCGCGGTGCGATAGCTTTTCTTGTCCTTCAGATACCGCGCGACCGATGGTGCATCGGCGGGCAGCGGAACGCCATTCATCCAGACGCCATGTGTGGAGACATATTGCCCGGTAATCATTGTCGCGCGCGCGGGCATGCACACCACATTCTGCGCGTGGCAGCGCGTATAGTTGATGCCGTCTTTCGCCAGCGCATCGATGTTCGGTGTCCGCGCGATCTTCTGTCCATTCGCGCCGATGGCGTCGAAGCGCATCTGGTCGGTGGTGATGAAAAGAATTTTGCGTCCCATAGCCAGCCTCAGAATCGGGTGATCAGTTTATCCAGATCGGGCCGCACGCGCTCTTGCAGCGGCGCCGCGGCGGTGCCGAAATAAAGAAAGCCCGCCACGCGCTCACCGGACTTCAGGCCAAGCCCATCGCGTACATGCGCATGGTATGCGCACCATTCCGTGATCCAACTTCCAACGTAACCCATCGCATGAGCCGCGATCAGCATGGTCTGGCACACCGCGCCGGCGGACAATGTCTGCTCCCATTCGGGGATCGCGACGCCCTCGCGCACGCGGCTGATGACGCCGACAATGACGGGCGCGCGCAGGAAGCGATGACGCTCCTGCGCCACGCGTTCGGCGCTGGCGTCGGGATCCGTCCGATGCAGGGCCTCGACCAGAAGCTCGCCCATCCGGTTGCGCGCTTCGCCTTCGAATACGATAAACCGCCACGGAAACAACTTGCCGTGATCCGGCACGCGCGACCCGGCGGCGAGAATGGTTCGAAGTTCCTCGCCATTTGGCCCTGGCGCCGTCATGGCTTTTGCGGACCCGGAGCGGCGAGACAACAAAAGATCGAGTGCCTGCGGGGCAGGGCGGTTAAGAATTGTATCAACCATGGACGTTAACGGCATACCCTTCATGCAGTTGCGGATAGCGGGAGCGACCCTATCTATCCTAGAATAGGGACAAGGAGACAGTCATGGCGGTCACGGTCGAAAAACTCGATGTGTGCGATCCGATCTGGACCGCCCTGCGCTCGCAGGCGGACGAGATCGCGCATACCGAACCCATGCTGGCAAGTTTCGCGCACGCCACGATCCTGAAGAACGGACGCCTGGAAGACGCGCTGTCTTTCCATCTGGCGCGCAAGATCGGCGATGACGATGTCAGCCCGATGCTGACCCGCGAAATCTTCGAAGAAGCGATGAACGCCGACGCCGGCATCGGCGATGCGGTGCGTGCGGACCTGTCGGCAACTTTCGAGCGCGATCCTGCCTGCCATTCCTACGCGCAGGCCTTTCTGTTCTTCAAAGGCTTCCATGCGCTTCAAAGCTACCGCATCGCGCATTGGCTGTGGAAGCAGGGCCGCGCCCCGCTCGCCTATTTCATCCAAAGCCGCGTTTCGTCCCTTTTCGCGGTGGACATTCATCCGGCCGCCGAAATCGGGCGCGGCATTTTCATCGATCACGCCACGGGCATCGTCATCGGCGAGACTGCGGTGGTGGACGACGATGTCTCCCTGCTTCATGGCGTAACGCTCGGCGGCACGGGCAAGGAAACGGGTGACCGTCATCCGAAAATTCGCCGAGGCGTGTTGCTGGGCGCCGGCGCCAAAGTGCTAGGGAATATCGAAGTCGGCGAATATTCGCGCATCGCGGCAGGCAGCGTTGTGCTGCAAGCCGTGCCACCTCATTGCACGGCTGCTGGCGTGCCGGCGAAACTGATCGGCTGCCCCGGCTGCGATCGGCCTTCGCAGGAAATGGACCAGATCATCGGTTCGGATTTCCAGATCTAGATTGCATCCGCGATCTTGAACGCAAGCAGCGCGGCCGCGATCATCGGCTTGCGCAGAAGCGCGCCGCCGGGAAACTTCTTCGCTGGAACGCGCGCGAAGACTTCGAAGCGTTCCGGTTTGCCCAGTATGGCCTCGGCCATCAACTTGCCGCCAAAGCCGGAAAGGGCAACACCTTGCCCCGAATAGCCATGCGCAAACAACACGCGCGGGCCAAGGCGTCCGAAATGCGGCATGCGTGTGCGGGTGATGCCGACGTCGCCGCTCCAGGCGTAGTCGGTGGCGACCTCTTGGAGTTGGGGAAACACCGTGAGCATGCGCGGGCGTACGATGGCGGCCACATCTTCTGGAATCGACCAGTAACTTTCGCGTCCGGCGAAGAGCAGGCGGCCGTCGGCGCTCTTGCGATAGTAGTCCAGCACGTGCCGCGTGTCGGATACTGCCGCGTCGCATGAAATGATTGTGTTCGCGAGCTGTGGCGGTAACGGCGCCGTCGCCGTGATGAAGCTTTCGACATGGCCGATATAGGGCGCGAGTTCCGGCGCAATCTCCGCCGAGAAAGCATCCGTCGCCATCAGGACGTGCCCAGCCTCCACGTTGCCGCTCTCGCAGCGAACGATGACTGTGTCGCGCTGCTGCTCAAGCGCACGGGCAGGCGAGTGTTCGTAGATAACAGCGCCCGCTGTTCCCGCCGCGCCCGCCAGACCGCGTGCATATTTCAGCGGATGAATATGACCCGCGCCGGAATCATATCGCGCACCCTTGTACGCTGTCGTCCCGACCAATCGTGCCGTCTCGTCCGCGTCCATCATGCGCGCGGCGGAGTAGTTGTAGTGTGTGTTGAGATATTCGGTGCCTTCTTCGAGCTCCCGAAGCGCCGCCTTGTCATGTGCGCCGTTGACCAGCCCCGGTTTCAGATCGCAGGCGATGTCGTGCTTGCGGGACAATTTGCCGATGAGCGCCTTGGCTTCCTCGTTCAAATCCCACAGATCGCGCGCATGCTGCTTGCCCAGTTCTTTCTCCAGAACCTGCTGCGATTTGCGCAGGCCCGTGCAGAGCTGGCCGCCGTTCCGTCCGGATGCGGCGAAGCCCACGCTTTGTGCCTCAACCAGCGCCACTTTGGCGCCCGCTTCTGCCAGATGCAGAGCGGCCGACAATCCAGTGAAGCCGCCGCCGATCACGCAGACATCTGCTTTTACGGCAGCGGATAGACGCGGACGGGCAGGCGCGGGCGGCGCGCTCGCGGCGTAATAGCCTTGTGGTTCTTGCATCCCCATATTCCAACCTTGACCCGCCCGGCTTGGCCGTGCGACTTCACCCCATCACAGGAGCACTGCCTTGACCCGTACCGAAATTTGGCGCCTTGAGAAATACCTGCGCAATCTTTTCCGGCTGGACACGATCACGATCGTCGAGCGGCCGAAGCAGGACGACTCGGTCGAAGTTCATGTCAGTGGCGAATTCATAGGCGTGCTGTTCAAGGATGAGGAAGACGGCGAAGTCTCCTACGCCTTCAACATGGCTATCCTGGAGATGGATTTGCCGGAGCCGCCGCCATCGCGGACGTAAGGTCTGCTGCTACTTGCCCTTGCGAAAGCTGTTCACCAGCGTGTCGATGCCGGCGGTGATGGCGCGCCAGTCGGCGAGGTGCGCGCGCTTGAAGCGATAGCTCAGCGCCACGTTCTTGCCAATCCGCTCGTCGCGCAGGCAACTGGGACTTGGAACAGTCTGGCTCAATCGGACGCAACGCAGGACGACAGGGCCGTTGTTTGTCTTCCCAACGAACAAATCTTCCTCGCTATAGCCGGAATCGTCGCGGAACGTGTATTGCGTGAGCCCGAAAGGCGCGGGCTTGCCCGCCGGATCGACGACATAATTCAGATAGATGCGTTCCAGCCGCGCTTTTTCATTGATGTTGAAGCGGTCCTCGCGGATCAGCATGTAGATCACCGGCGAGTCCGCGCCGTTGCCGGCGAAGGTGGCGGACTCCCAGTCCGTGTAGCCGTGAAAGCTGGGAAATAGCGCCCAAAGCGACAGGTCTTTGCGCGCGCCGCCGGAGCGAGCGCTGCCATAGATCATATAGTTCGCCGGCACTGTGAACGCGGCGCCGTTCACCGACACAGACACCGGATTGGTGCGCGACGTCGGTGCAGGATGCTCGTCGATGAAAGATGCCGGCCGCGGCCCGAGATAGTAGAGCAGGAACAAGGCGGACAGCGCCGCGGTCACGACAAACACCGCAATCGGAATCAGCCAGCCGGACCGCTGTTTGACGGTGCCTTCGTAATCGTCATTTTGATTGCTCATGGTGGCGGCGCGCAACGATTCGCTCCTTGGTTGATATTTACCACTTTCACGGGACGGCGGGGGACTTCGATCCGGATTCCTTGTCGAAATAGCGCGGAGCGTGGCGGAAAATCCTCTTCCCGGGATTGTGCCCTCAAATCGAACGTCGCCGCGGGGGCCTTAACGCTGGTTCGCGGAACTCTGGTTCAAAACGCGACAGTTCCAGGCCTTTTGGCGGGCACATCGGCTGCATTGCCTGCAGCGGAAGCGCCCGGAGCGGCACATGTATCGCGACGTAATGGTGGTCCTTTTTGCCACGACGGCCGGTTTCACCGCATCGGCAATCGTAGCCAATCTGTACCGGATCGTCGTGAGGACGAAGCCGGATAGCCTTGGCGCCCGCGTCGCCTACATCGCCGTGATGGTGGCGGCCGGCCCCAGCGTATTGTTCGAGAACGCCGCGCGGTCCTGGCGCACCAAAGACAGCTCGGCGATGGCTTTCTGGCTCGCCGCCGCGGTCGCGGGCTATTGGAGCTTTGCGCTCGGTCTCTTCGTCCTCGAACTGGGACTTTCGATCTAAAGCACCGTCAACATGCTCGCCACCAAAGGGTGGCGCACGATATCCGCGTCGCCCAGCCTCACGACCGCGATCTCCGATACCTGCTCCAGCCGCGAAGCGATATCCCCCAAACCTGACATTCCGCTCAGCAAATCGGTCTGGTCGGGATCGCCCGTCAGAACCATCGTCGAGCGCCAGCCCAGCCGGGTGAGCAGCATTTTGAGTTGCCCATAGGTGCAGTTCTGCGCTTCGTCGATCACGACAAAACAATTGTTGAGCGTGCGTCCGCGCATATAGGCCACCGGCGCGATCTCTATAGCGCCTTCGGCCAGCAGCGCCTTGAGCCGCTTGCTACCCAGCCTTTCGGTCAAGGCGTCGTAAAGCGGGCGCAGATAGGGCGCGAGCTTGTCCTCCAAGTCGCCGGGAAGGAAACCCAGGCTTTCGCCGGCTTCCACTGCCGGCCGCGACAGCAAAATGCGCTCGACCCGGTGCTGATCCAGCGCTTCCACCGCTTTGGCGATGGCCAGATAGGTCTTGCCGGTTCCGGCGGGCCCCAGCGCCACGACGACGGCGCGCTCGTCCACTGCGTCGATCAGGCGCTGCTGCAGCGGGCTCATCGCCCGGATGTTTTTTACATACTTTCGGTCACGCGCATCGCCGTCTAGCGGATTCCAGCCGGAAGACGGAAAGAGAGGATGAACATTTTCGAGATCTTGGATTTGATGTTCGCGAAGCCTGCGACGCGCGGAACGCTTGGCCATGGAGTCTCCCTGGTCAAAAACACGCTGTTGATGGTTGGAAGCGGAACTTCGGCTCGTGTGCGCGGGCGGGCGGCAGTTTGTTGCCGTTGGAACTTCGAAACAGGCCAAGTGCAATGCTGCACCAGATCACGCCCCCTTGAGGCCCACGACTCATCGAGCCTCCCTAAAGCCTAGCGTTTTGACGCGGCGTGTACAGGGACGTGTTGTTTCCGGCGTCTGAATTGTCAAAATGGAAGCGGTGACAAATTTGGAACGGACATGCCGCTCTACAAGATCGACGACATCGCGCCGGAGATCCCTCCAAACGACGAATACTGGGTTGCGCCGAATGCGTCGCTGATCGGTCGCGTGCGCTTGCTGAAGAATGCGAGCGTCTGGTTCGGTGCTGTGCTGCGCGGCGACAACGATTGGATCGTCATCGGCGAGAATTCCAATGTGCAGGACAACTGCGTCGTCCATACCGATCCCGGCCAACCGGTGACGATCGGTTCCAATGTGACTGTCGGCCACAAGGTGATCCTGCATTCCACGACCGTGGGCGACGGTTCGCTCATCGGTATGGGAGCGACGCTGCTCAACCGCTCGAAGATTGGGCGCAATTGCATCGTGGGCGCCAACTCGCTGGTTGCCGAGGGCAAGGCGTTCGCGGACAACTCCCTGATTGTGGGGTCGCCGGCGCGTGTCGTGCGCGAACTCAACGCCCAGCAGGTCGCGATGCTGAAAATCTCGACCGAGGTTTATGTCCAGAATTACAAGCGCTTCCGCGATGATCTGAAAGTTGTCGATTAGCCCGCGGCGCGCGCGGGTTCCTGGGTCTTCGACCAGATCCGGCGGATCCGGATGTCGGACTCCGGCCCGAAATTGAACCACGACGCCTTGTCGTGCGTCGCGTCGATGATGAAGATCATGTCGAGCTTTCCGAGCTTCTGCACCAGCAGATTGCGGATGGCCGTGACAGGGAGCTCGCACGCCACCAGCCAGACTTGCGGCATGATCGGGTGGGCGGGTCCCAGATTGTAGATCTCTTCCTCAAGCCCCGTGATCGAACGCGACTTCATGTCGGCGATGACGAGAATGTGCGCGCGCTCGCCGGTGATTTGCCCCTCGTGGCGTCCGAAGGCGTGTGCCGCGGCGGGTTCTTGCGGCGACATCGGTGTCGCGACCGCGGTTGGCGCAACTGCCGAGAACAGCGCCGCCAAGGCGGGCTCCTCGGATGCCGCGCGAAATTGCGTTTCGCCCGCGCGGGCGACAAGCGATTGAGGCGCGAGCCTGCCTTCGCCTACGAAAGCATGGAGCTGTTCCTCGGAATACGGTCCGTAGGCGCGATCTTGAACGCTGATGAACCAGGAGTCGGACATTGAATTCCCGCTGAGGCAGTCACCGCACAAGGTAGAATTAAATGGTTACCCAAGCCTTGCGATTCAGACCCTTACAGCGGGAAATCGGCAAAAACCCGGCGATCGGTGGCAGTTCAGGGAGCTTTGGCTCTCAGCGGAAGTGCCAGTTGCCGTCTTCATGGCGGCAGGCAGAGCCTTGGCGCTCGTGCCAGCGCCCCCGGCGGTACACGGATTCGTCGAAATCGCGGCAGACATAACGGCCGTCCCGGTATTCGCTTGTCGGAATGAAGTAGCCGTAGTCGCCATTAGGATTGCGCCATTCGTAGCGCCGCCCGATCGGGCCATCGAAACCGTCCGTATAGACCCGAAAGGCATAGCGGCGGTCGTCGCAGGGCATGTCCCCGGCGATGGCGTTGCCGACCACCCCGCCGAGGAACACGCCGCCGACGGTGGCTGCCGCTTTGCCGCCACCATGTCCAAACTGGTTGCCGATGATGCCGCCGGCAATCGCGCCAAGCACGGTGCCGGTGGCCTTCTGATTGCGGCAATCGTCGCCGTAATAATAGCCTTGCGCCGATGCGGCACTGGACCAGAGAGCCAGCACGGCTGCGGCCAAGAGGGTTTTGCATTTCATCGGCGGTCTCTTCGGTTTCGGCGCTCCCGGGCAATATGCCCGAAAGGCCCCTTCGGCCAAAGCCGGCGAGGGCGAACCATATTGCATTGCAGCGTCGGGCAATTCCTCGTGAAGTGTGACCTTGCGGCAGTTTCCAGCGCCGCGACTTTGGGCAATGGTGCGCCCCGAATCTTGGATTGGGATGTCCATGTCGCGCTATCTGCTACCTGCTGCCTTGCTGATCGCCACGCTTTCGCTCAGCGGCTGCGACAAGCCCGCCGCCAACACTCACGCGCAGGCCGCGCCAACCGCCGCGCCGGCGACCGCCGAAGCGTCGGACGCGGGTCCGGTCCCGCTGGCCCAACTCCCGCGCGTCGCAGTGCCGAGCCATTACCGGATCGCGCTGACCATCGACCCGACCAAGGACAATTTCAGCGGCCATGACGAGATCGACATCAACGTCACCAAGCCGCTGCACGCGCTCTATATCGACGGCAACCAGATCGACATGAAGACGGCCGTCGTCAAAGCCGGCGGCAAGACGATCGCGGCAAATTATAAGCAGGTGGACAAATCCGGCGTCGCCCTGCTGACGTTCGCGAGCACCGTGCCGGCCGGCGCGGCGACCCTCGTGTTCGACTACGACGCGCCGTTCAATCAATCGCTCGCCGGGCTCTACAAGGTGACGGTGCGGGGCGACGCTTACGCCTTCACGCAATTCGAGGACATCGATGCGCGGCGCATGTTCCCCAGCTTCGATGAGCCGGGCTTCAAGACGCCGTTCGACATCACTGTGACCGCGCCGCAAGCCGACAAGATCGTGGGCAACACGCCGGTGACCACCGACGTGAGCGTGGGCAACGGCATGATGCGCGCGACGTTCGAGACGACCAAGCCGCTGCCCACCTATCTCGTGGCGCTGGCCATCGGCCCACTCGACATCGTGAACGAGGGCGACATCCCTCCGAACCAGTATCGCCACTATCCATTGCCTCTGCGCGGCATCGCGGCGCGCGGCATGGGCCCGAAGCTACAATATGCAATGTCGCTGACGCCCGCCGTGATCACGGCGCTCGAAAACTACTACCAGCTCCCTTATCCGTTTCAGAAAGTGGACATCCTTGCTGTGCCCGATTTTTCCGCTGGCGCGATGGAGAACGCGGGCGCAGTGACGTTCCGCGAGGAACTGCTTTTGATGGGTAACAACGCGCCGATGGACCAGAAGCGCATCAGCCTCGACGTGCAGGCGCACGAACTGGCGCATCAATGGTTCGGCGATTTCGTGACGCCATCCTGGTGGGACAACATCTGGCTCAACGAATCCTTTGCCACCTGGATGCAGTCCAAGATTTCCAACATGGTACGTCCGGACGAGGAATTTGGCCGCGCCACCGAGCAGGCCGGTCTGGGCGTGATGCGTCTGGACGAGCTGCCGTCGGCACGCCAGATCCACAATCCTGTCAACAATCCCGACGATATCGCGAACGCGTTCGACCAGATCACCTATTCCAAAGGCGGCGCGGTGCTGGCGATGTTCGAGGCCTATGTCGGCCCTGCCGAATGGCAAAAGGGCATCCACGCCTATCTGACGAAATACGCGTATAGCAACGCGACCGCGCAGGATTTCATCACCACCATCGCGCAAGCGACGAACCATCCGGAAATTGTCGATGCCTTCAACAACTTCATCGATCAGCCCGGAATCCCGCAGATCAATCCGACACTGGCCTGCAGCGCGGGCAGCGCCGCGGCGAATGTCACCGAGGCGCAATACACGCCGGTCGGCATCCAGACGCCGGGTCACACCTGGAAGGTGCCCGCCTGTCTCGAGGCCGACAGCAGCCGGGTTTGCCAGCTCGTGACGCCGCCTTCGACGACGGTGCCGCTGGGCAGCACCTGTCCGAAGGTACTTTTCCCGAATGCGCAAGGCTCCGGCTATTATCGCTATGGAACGGACGAGAAGGGCTGGGCGAACTTCATCGCCGCTGCGCCCACGCTCGATCCGGCCGAACAGCTTTCGCTCTATTACAACACCGATGCTGCTGTGCGCGCCGATCAGGCTCAGGCCAGTGATCTGTTCGCCATGATCCATGCGCTGGCGCCGGTGGCCCAGTGGGACGTGGTGTCCGCGATCAATGCCACGCTCCACGATCTGCGCGTGACGGGTGTGATCGCGCCGTCGGATGTGCCTGCGCTGCAGGCGCTGGTGCGCAGCGAGTTCGGACCGCGCCTCGCGCCGCTCGGTCTGGCATCGAAACCCGGCGAAAGCGTCGCGAATGCGTTGTTGCGCGAGAACCTGGTGACGTTGCTGGTTGAAGAGGGGCGCGATCCCGCCCTGATGGCGAAGCTCACCACCGCGGCGCAGACGTTCGTGAGTTCCGGCGGCAAGAACACCGGGGGCATCGCGCCCGAATTGGCGGCGGAAGCGATGCGCGCCGGGGCGATAAGCGGCGGTGCAACATTCGCGAATTCGCTGTTCGATCTCCTCCAGAAGTCGGATGACGAGTTCCTGCAGATGCGCGTGGTCGAGGCGCTGGCCGCGTCGGAAGATCCGGCGACGCTGCAGAAGCTTGCCGGCATGGCGCTGTCGCCCAGCGTGCGCATCGGCGATATCCGGTTCATCTTCGCGTCCCTGCCGCAGTCGGACAAAGGCCGCACCGTCCTGTGGAGTTGGCTCAAGACCAATCTCAAGGCGGTTGAGAATCGCGTTTCGCTGCAGGGTTTGAGCCGTGCGCCGGAAATCCAGCAATATGCCTGCGATACGGCGACCAAGTCCGATCTGGATGCCTTCTTCGATCCGCTGACCAGCCAGCTCGAAGGCCTGCCGCGCGAATTGAAGGAAGCCAACGATCAGATCGACCGCTGCATCGCCTTCAAGAACGCCAAAGCGCCGCAGATCGCCGCAGCGCTGAAGGTGGCGAAATAGGCCGAGCGGCCGGACCCGACGGCACGCATGGCGCGCCCCGGCGATTAGGCCGGGCGGCAATCGCGTTGCCGTCAGTATGTCGGCGCGCCGCGCGTTCCGTACAAGCACGACGCGAGACGTGGATCCGGGGGGCGTAGTGCAAATGCGTTATGCGCGAAAAATGACTCCTTGTATGGTTGCCCCGCGCGCCAAACACTGGAGATCGGGATGCCGGCAGGCAAAGGGTTCATTGGAAGCCTGTGCGTTTTGGCGTTGAGCATGGGGGCATTCGCCTCTGAGGCCCACGCCGTGCCGCAGACACTAGTCGAGCAGCGGATGCTGACCCAGGAGGGACTGGCAATCGCTTTCGCATCGACGGTTCTTCAAAGCCAGCTTGAAATGCTCGTCACCTCTCTTGTGGGAACAAAGGGAAGTTGCAGCGCGCTCGTCGGTAAGGCCGGCAGTATCAAACTTTCTTCTCTCCATCAGGTGAGCAAGAAGGAATACAAGAGCAAAATTGCCGTGTATTTCGATACGAAATGCAAATCGCTCTACATAACTGCGAATCCCGACATCACGGAAAAGGGCGGTGTCATCAATGTCGTCGAGACGGCCGACTATACGAGCCCCACGGGATTCAAGCTGGGCTCGATGGCGGTAAACGAAAACGCGATACTCGACGGCACCGATGTCAAGGGCGTTTCGGGCCTGGGTAAGTTCCGCGTATCCGGCAGCAACGCGGACATCTATCTGGGTCTGGCGTGCAAGTTCTCCGATCTGAGCGCGAGCAAGGTGCCTCCATTTCCGTGCGAAGGCGGAATCGCGCAGGATTTCTCAAAACTGAAGGAATCGCTGGCCTCGGTCACGCCGCTTACCCTGACGCTCGAAGGCAAACACGGCCGTAAAGGTGTAAAGTTCAGCGGAACGAGTTCCGACATGGTGACCGGCGCGCTGGGCGCGTTGTCCATCACAACACCGTCCCAGTTCAAACTGGGTATCGGCGGCAAGACCAAGCGCTATGGCACGGCCGTCACCAGCGGCGCCGCAGCGTCGTTCTCTCTGTTCCCGCCGACACCAACGTCATGGAAGATTGTCGATAAGAAGCACGGTGCGACGTTCTCGATTGCGGTTGAAAGCGACGCGACGCGTGCCTCCACAGGCAAGGTGGTCCAGAGCTCGACCGGGCACACACTCGCCACCTTCACGGTCGATCAATCCGGAACCGGATCGATCACTTATTCGGACAAATCTTCGGCGAAAATCACGAGCTGGCTGCTCTCCGAATAACGCGTCAGTACACCCGCGTTTTTGGGGGGATGTATTCGACGTCGTTGGTGAGCGTGTAGGTGTGGACGGGGCGGTAGTCGAGTTTCGCCCAGCCCTTGTCGTCCAGCCACGACAGCGTGTGCTTCATCCAGTGCGCATCGTCGCGGTTGGGGAAATCCTCGCGGGCATGCGCGCCGCGCGACTCCTCGCGATTGACCGCACCCTCGACGGTGACGATGGCCTGCCGGATGAGATTGTCGAACTCTAGCGTCTCGACCAGATCGGAGTTCCAGATCAGCGAGCGGTCGGAGACGCCAATGTCGCCCATCTGCTTGTAGATGTCGTCAATGCGCTTGCGGCCTTGCTTGAGCGTTTCGCCGGTGCGGAACACGGCGGCATCTTCCTGCATCGCGCGCTGCATGGCCAGACGAAGCTGCGCCGTGGGCGTGTTGCCTTTCGCATTGCGGAAGGCATCGAAACGCGCCAGTGCCGCCTCGGCTGAGCCCCTCGGCAAATCGGGATGGCTCTCGCCGGGCGTGATCGACTTGGCCGCCTGAACGCCGGCCGCTTTGCCGAACACCACCAAATCGATCAGCGAATTCGAGCCCAAACGGTTCGCGCCATGCACCGACACGCAGGCCGCTTCACCCACCGCCATCAGGCCGGGGATCACCGTATCCGGATTGCCGTCGCGCAAGGTGAGCGCTTCACCGTGATAGTTCGTGGGGATACCGCCCATATTGTAGTGCACGGTCGGCAGCACGGGGATCGGCTCTTTGGTGACGTCCACGCCGGCGAAGATGCGCGCGCTTTCCGTGATGCCGGGCAGGCGCTCGTGGATGATCTTCGGATCGAGATGCGACAGATGCAGGAAGATGTGATCCTTGTTGGGACCGACGCCGCGGCCTTCGCGGATTTCGATGGTCATCGCACGTGACACGACATCGCGCGAGGCGAGGTCTTTCGCGCTCGGCGCGTAGCGCTCCATGAAGCGCTCGCCTTGCGAATTGGTGAGATAGCCGCCTTCGCCGCGCACGCCTTCGGTGATGAGCACGCCCGCGCCGAAGATGCCGGTTGGATGGAACTGCACGAATTCCATGTCCTGCAGCGGCAAGCCGGCGCGGAGCACCATCGCGTTGCCGTCGCCGGTCTGGGTGTGGGCGCCGGTGCAGGAGAGATAAGCGCGGCCGTAACCGCCCGTCGCCATGATCACTTTGTGAGCGCGGAAGCGATGGATCGTGCCGTCGTCCAGGCACCAGGCCAGCACGCCGCGCACGGCGCCATCCTCGACGATCAGATCGAGCGCGAAATATTCGATGAAGAAATTGACTTCGTGTTTCACGCACTGGCCGTAAAGCGTGTGAAGCATGGCGTGGCCGGTGCGGTCGGCGGCGGCGCAAGTGCGCTGCGCGATACCCTGGCCGTAATTCGACGTCATGCCGCCGAAAGCACGCTGATAGATTTTTCCTTCTTCCGTGCGGGAGAAGGGAACGCCAAAATGCTCCAGTTCGTAAACCGCGTCAGGCGCATTGCGGCAGAGATATTCGATGGCGTCCTGATCGCCCAGCCAGTCCGAACCCTTCACTGTGTCGTACATGTGCCAGCGCCAGTCGTCCTCGCCCATGTTGCCGAGTGCGGCGGCGACGCCGCCTTGTGCTGCGACGGTGTGACTGCGTGTCGGAAAGACTTTCGTGATGCACGCGGTCTTCAATCCGGCTGCCGCGCATTCCAGCGTGGCGCGCAAGCCGGAGCCGCCAGCGCCGACAACGACGACGTCGAAAGTGTGATCGGTAATGGGATAGGCGGTGCTCATGGTGTCTTTCTATAAGGCGATTTGCAGCAACGCGATGATGCAGACGAGGCCCACGACCCAGGCAAAGGCGCGGTTCAGCAGCAGGCAGACGATCTTCAAACCGGGCTGCTGCACATAATCGTCGATAACCGATTGGATGCCGATCATCTGATGCATCAATGTGATCACGACGAACAATCCCATCAGCCCGGCGTTCCACGGATGATGCAGATAGCTCAGCACAATCGTTTCGTCGGCGCCGATCAGCCAGATCGCGCTGAAGCCAAACCAGATCGAAAGTGGAACCAGCGCCACCGCGGTGATGCGCTCGCGCCAGAAATGCTGCGTGCCGGAATGCGCGGCGCCAAGGCCCTCGACCCGATGAATGGGCGTCTCAAGGCTCATTGCGCGAGCCCCCATTGTTGGACATGGGCCAAAACGAACACGCCAACCGCGATCAGGATGGACAATGCGTAAATCGTCACGCTTACGACATTGGCGGATTTCGGATCGAAACCGTAACCGATGTCCCAGCACAGATGACGCACGCCGTTCAGCAGATGAAACGACAGCGACCACGCGAAGCCAAACAGAACGATCTGCCCGATAACGCTTGTCGCCACGGCGGCGAAGGGGGCGTAACTATCGGGACCGCCCGCCGTGGCGATCAGCCACCATGCGATCAGAACCATTCCCGCGGCCATCGCAACGCCCGTCACGCGATGGGTGATGGAACTCGCCATGGTCGGCGACCAGCGGTAAATCTGAAGGAATGGAGAAAGCGGCCGTGCGTGAATGGCTGGTTTTCGCGGGTTATCCGCCATGAATCGATCCGACGCGGTTTGAAGCGGCGCGAGTTTAGGATCGCAGCGGCCCCAGTCAACCGCGGAATGCCGCTGTTTCCAGAGGCATCCCGCGGTTGGTTTCGAGGCGTCAGGCGCGTTACGACGTCACGAAATCGCCGACCGAGATATCGTGGGGATGGACGACGTGATCCAGTCGGATGACAAGATCGCTGCCCGCTTGATATCCGGCCTGTCCGTTTGCATCGATGACGAGGAACGTCTCGCCGGCGAAGCTTCCCGATGTCGCATGGAACAATTCTGCGTGGTAGGCTTGGAGATTGCCTGTCGCCGCGGCCAGATCGCTGTTGAACGCGCCGATATCCAGCGCCCCCTTGGCGGCGTGATCGATGCCGACGAGCTGGAACGACAGCGCGAACTTGTCGTGCAGCACGCTAAACGTGCGAATGGTGTCGAAATTCGCACCTGTCGAGTCGCTGGCCGCGCCGTAAACATAGGTGTCGTTGCCCCGGCCGCCGACGAGATAATCCGCACCGGCACCTCCATTCAAGGTGTCGCTGCCCGCCAAGCCATGCAGACTATCGTGGCCCGCGCCGCCGGTGAGTGTGTTGCTCGCGGAATTGCCTTCGAGGAAGTCGTTGCCCGCCCCGCCGATGGCGTTCTCGATCAGAGAGTGTGTGTTGCCCTGATAGAGCTGTGCCATGGCGATGTTGCCGGGCGCATTGTGGCCATCGCCCAAATCCGCGACCAGCGAAGAGCCGATCGTCGTCCAATGACCCGGCTTGAGGTTGACGTGCACCTTATCCGTGTAGGCGGAGAAGTCGAACGTATCGTTGCCGCCGCCATCCCAGACCGTCATCAACACCTTGCCGTCCGCCGGAGCGCCCTGGCCGACGCCATTGATGAATTCCTCGCCGGTGGTGGGATTCCACGTGTAGGTGGTGTCGCTCGCATTGACGGCGTAATTGGCGCCGTAAATGGCCTGAAGCGCCGCGATAT
This sequence comes from Rhizomicrobium sp., assembly GCA_036489635.1. GTDB lineage: Bacteria > Pseudomonadota > Alphaproteobacteria > Micropepsales > Micropepsaceae > Rhizomicrobium. Next base: position 16,599 of record DASXFK010000159.1, read on the forward strand.
CGTCCTGCATCAGCGTGCTGGGCGCGTCAACGGTGGAAGGATCGGACGGGCTTCCGCCGGGATAGATATCGCTGCTCATCACCGAATAGGCGATCGAATCATGGGCGCCGGTAACGGACTCCATTTGAAGGCCGAGTGCCTGACCGACGTCGCGCATCAATTCGACATTCGTCGGTGTCGTGCCGGCCTCGATCCATGTGTCGCCGCCCGATGCAGAGGACGCATTTGCGCCCGGTCCGAAAACCGTCGAACCGGTCACGGTCTGCGCACCGCTGCCGTCGTCGACACTTGTCGCTTGCGCGAATCTGAGATCGGCGCCGGCGCCGGTCGTCTGTGTCGTGGCGAGCCCCGACACGGCGGAGACATTCGCCATGAGTTGCTGGATCTCGCTCGTCTCGGCGCCGCTCGCCGCCGCAAAGCCAGTGACGGCCGCATAGCCGCCGGCGGTGTATTCCGTGTCGGCGGTCGGCATGGAGTAGGTGAGGGTGTCGGCACCCCATTTGAAGCCTTCGATCAGCGGGTTGTGTGCCGGGTTGGTCACGGACGAAAACATCGGCGTGGTATCGGCGAAGGCGACGTTGTCCACGGTGAACCCGCTGAGGCTGTTCGACTGGACTTCCACGCGCGCGATGTCGGGGTTGGAATAGCTGAAGCTTTGCTCGCCCAACGCGCTGTTCGTTACGCTATCGAGAACGTTGCCGTTCTGATCGTAGTAGGTGACGGTGGTGCTGCCGCCCAGTCCCAGAACGTCGGCGTCAAAGGACACCTGACTCACGGGCTGGCTGAAGGTCCATGAAATCGGATCGAGGACAAGGCCGGTCAGTGCGGACCCGCCGCCGAGATTCAACGGATCGACCCCGATCAATCCCGTGAAACTGATGCTGTTGTCCTTGAGGTCGTAGATTGGGTTGGTATCCCCGATGGTTTGATCTCCAAACGTAATCGTCTGCATGTTTGTCTCCCTTGGCACCGGCACAACCAAAAGTAGTGTTCATATATTGACAAATGGTGAGTTGTAGGAATTGATTTTTAATCATCTCAGTGGGCGCGACCTCTGCCGGCGCGCGTCGCAGAGTGATAAAAGCCAGCCGGAGCAAGGGCGTACATTCATGACAGCCGCTGCAAAAATGCACGGCCTGAGAGACGTCGCGTCGCTTTGGCAGGCGCCGCTCAGCGATGCCGTGGCCGAGGCTACGGCCGTTGTGCTGCTTTGCCCCGTGCTGCTGGCGGTCGCCCTGTGGAATGAATTTCCGATCATCTTCTACGACACCGGCGGATATGTGTTGCAGGGGCTTGGCGGCGCTTTCGTGGAGGAGCGCTCGCCTGTCTATTCGCTGCTGCTTTGGTTCGCGGGCGCGGCGCAGAGCCTGTGGCTTGTCGCGCTGATGCAGGCCGCGTTGACGGCTTTTGTGATCGTCCAAGCGACGCGCGCCATCGCGCCAAAGCTTTCGATCGTCGCGCTGCTTGCCATCGTCGGCGCGCTCGTCACGCTCACGGCGCTGCCCTGGTATGTGGGCCAGATCGAACCGGACTGTTTCGCGGCGCTCAGCATTCTTTGCCTCTATCTGCTTGTGTTTCATATTCCCACGCTCGGCCTGCGGCGCAGCATCGCGATCTGGCTCGTGGCGGCGCTCGCCATTGCCGTGCACCCCTCGCATCTGGTTCTGGCCGCCGGACTGGTATTGGCGATCATCGTCTACAAAGCCTTCGCGGCGTGGCGCGGCCCATCCTGGCCGAACGCGCGAATCCGCTATGCCGCGGCAGCGTTACTGCTGGGCGTGCTCACCATCGTGGCGAGCAATTTCGGCTACACGCAAAAAATATTTCTCTCGCGGGCCGGGCCTGTGTTTGTCTTTGCGCGCATTTTGCAGGACGGCATCGTCATGCGGCTGCTCGACGACACTTGCCCGCAGGCGCACTACAAGCTCTGTGCGTACAAGGACGACCTGCCGCGCACCGCCGACCAATGGTTGTGGGGCGCCGAAAGCCCGTTCCAGAAGCTCGGCCGCTTCGAGGGCACCACAAAGGAATCCCAGCGCATTCTATGGGCGAGCCTGAAGCGCTATCCGCTCGAACAGCTCGCTGCGGCGACGCACGATTCGATTCGTCAGTTCACGATGTTCCGCACGGGCGACCAGATCGAGCCGCAGCAATGGGTGCTGTTTTCGGACTTGGATCGATTGATTCCCAACCAGATGCGCGCCTACCTCACCGCCCGTCAGCAGCGTACGGGGATCGGATTCGCGCCGATCAACCGGGTGCAGGTGCCGTTCGGCTGGCTTTCGATCGGGTTCCTCACGCTCGCACTGCTCTCAGCTCTGTGGCTGGGCGCGCGCAGCCAGACGGTGTTGCTGGGATTCGTCCTGGTTGCGTTGATCGGCAACGCCATCGTGTGCGGCGCGCTTTCCAACCCGCATGACCGCTACCAGTCGCGGCTGATCTGGCTGGCGCCGTTTGCGCTGGCTTTGCTGGCGGGAGCACGCCCTCTTGCCTTGCGGCAGCGGGAAGAATCCGGCACTTAAGGCCGATGGCAAAGCCGGTTCGCATTTCGCCTTCGATATTGTCCGCCGATTTCTCGCGGCTGGGCGCGGAGATCGAAGCGATCGAGAAGGCCGGCGCCGATCTCATCCACGTGGACGTGATGGACGGCCATTTCGTGCCCAACATCACCATCGGCCCCGCCGTGGTGAAGGCGCTGCGCCCGCACGCCAAGAAGCCGTTCGACGTGCATCTGATGATCTCGCCCGTCGATCCTTACGTCGAGGCGTTTGCGGAGGCCGGCGCCGACGGCATCACCGTGCATCCCGAGGCGGGACCGCATGTGCATCGCACGCTGCAGCTCGTGCGCTCGTTGGGAAAGAGGCCGGGCGTCGTACTCAATCCTGGAACGCCCATCGACGCGATAGACAACGTACTCGACCTCGTCGATCTGGTGCTCATCATGACGGTCAATCCCGGCTTCGGCGGGCAGAGTTTCATCCATAGCCAGCTGAAGAAGATCGAGGCCGCGGCGACGCGCATCGCCAAATCGGGACGGACGATCGATCTGGAAGTCGATGGCGGCATCACCCCTGAAACCGCGAAACAGGCGATCGGCGCGGGCGCGAACGTGCTCGTTGCCGGGACCGCGGTCTTCAAGGATGGCCCGCAAGGATACGCGGCGAATATCGCAGCGCTGCGCGGGTGAGCGGCGGCGTGGCCGGGGCCCCAAAACGGCGGTACACGCCAGCGAGCCTGATCCCCGAAATTCTGGCCGTGTGGTTGAGACGTTTGCTCGCGCCTTTGCGCGTTTTGCTCCGCCGCAACTGGTTCTACCGCCGCCTGCTCAAGGGCAAGATGCCCGATCGCATCCTGTTCCATCCCTATGATGCGCTGCCCCGCATGCTGGAAGAAGCGGACGCGTTGCTGCGCGGACGTTTCCGCTTTGCCGGCGAAACGGTCGATGCGAGGGAAGGGTCGATCTTCGACGCGCCCGCGCCATCAGAGGCGTGGGCGAAGGCGTTGCACGGATTCGCGTGGCTGCCGCCGCTGGCGATGGCGGGCGGCGAGCCGGCGCGCGTGCTGGCGAGCAATCTGATCGGCCAGTGGCTCAAGCGCAACGCGCGCTACTCCGAGCCCGCCTGGCTTGCGGATGTCACGGCGCGGCGGCTGTCGCATATTTTCGCGCATGGCCGTTTTGTCGTCTCCAATTCCGATATGTTGTGGCGTTCCCGGTTTCTCGTGTCGTTGCGAGAGCAATCGCGGATGCTCGCCCGCATCGCGTCCAGTGCGCCGGAAGGATTGCCCCGCCTGGAAGCGGCCGCAATTTGCGCGTTGTCGGGGGCGTGTTTGAACGACAGCATGAAACGGCTGTCCGTCGGTCTGGGCCTGCTGCAAACCCAGATCGCCGAGCAAGTGCTGCCCGATGGCGGCCATATCAGCCGCTCGCCCGAAGCCCTGATCCACGCCTATCGCTACCTGGTGATGGTGGTGGATGCGCTGAGCGCGACCGGCTACGAGATTCCGCAAGACATCCGCAGCGCGCACGATCGCATGGCGCCGATGCTTCGGTTTTTCCGCCACGGCGACGGCGCGCTTGCGCTGTTCAACGGCGGACGCGAATGCGACGGCCGGATGGTGGGCGGATTGCTGGCGCGCGACGAGGTGCGGGGCCAGCCTTTCGCATTTGCGCCCCATTCCGGGTACCAGCGCATGGCGGCGTCGCGCGCGTTGCTGATGCTCGATTGCGGCACGCTGCCCAAGCCTGCGTTCTGCGATCAAGTGCATGCGGGCTGCCTTTCGTTCGAGTTCAGCGTGGGCGGCCAGCGCCTGATCGTGAATTGCGGCGCCACCACGCGCGAGGACGGGAACTGGAACAACGCGTTGCGTGCCACGGCGGCGCATTCGACCGTTACGCTCGCCGACACATCTATGGCGTGGATCCTGCCGCCCGGCCTGGCGCGCGATGCGCTGGGCGCGCGCATGCTGGGTGGTCCCACACAGATCGAAACCAACCGGACGGACACGCCGCAAGGCACGCAAATCGTGGCGAGCCATGACGGCTATGTCGCGGATTTCGGCATCGTGCATGAGCGCGCGCTCACGCTTTCGCCCAACGGATCGTCGCTCACCGGGGCCGACCGGCTGATACCGGCCGCGGGCCGGCGCGAGACGTTGAGCTTCACGGCGCGCTTTCATATCCATCCCGATGTGCGTGTCTCGCCGAGTCAGGGCGGCGGCATTCTGCTGCGGCTGCCCAGCGGCGAGGGCTGGCGCTTCCGCGCCGGCGGCGGAATCGTGCAGATCGAGGAGAGCATCTATCTGGGCAGCACGACCGCGCGGCGCACCGAGCAGCTCGTCGTCGTCGCCCAGGTGCGGGACCGCCCGGTCGAGATCGGCTGGACCTTCGAACAGATCGGCGCCGCCTGAATGGGCCGCATCGGGACTTGGCGCGAACGCATCCTGCGCGCGTCGCCGCCCGCCGCGTCGGGTACGCGCTATCGCGGCGACATCGACGGGCTTCGCGCCATCGCGGTGCTGACAGTCGTCTTCTATCATTTCGGCATTCCTCCGTTCACCGGCGGCTTCGTCGGCGTCGATGTGTTTTTTGTCATTTCGGGGTTCCTGATCACATCGCTGATCCACGCCGAGATGGCGCAGAAGCGGTTCTCGGTGGCGCAGTTCTACGAGCGCCGCATCCGGCGCATTTTTCCAGCTCTGTTCCTGGTTTTGATAGCGGCCAGCGTGCTGTCGCTGGTCGTGCTGTTCCCTGACGATCTGCGCCATTTCGCGCAAAGCCTCGAAGCGACGGTGGTGTTCGGCTCGAACTTCCTGTTCCGCAACACGGCGGGCTATTGGGACATCGCGGCGCGCCACAAGCCGCTGCTCCACACCTGGTCGTTGGCGGTCGAGGAGCAGTATTATGTGCTGTTCCCGGCGATCCTTTATTTCGCGGGCAAAGGCGGCGAATGGCTGCAGCGCGCCACGATCGCCGCGATCTTCATCGTCTCGCTGGCGCTGAGCATCGTAATCGTTCACCGCGATCCGACATCGGCGTTTTATCTTCTGCCCTATCGCGCCTGGGAGCTGATGCTCGGAGGCTTGATCGCCGTCGGCGGATGGGCCGCGCCGCCCAATCGGATCGTGCGCGAGATATTCTGTGCTGTCGGCCTCGCATTGATCTTGTACGGTGTGTTCGCCTATTCGCCCGAAACGCCGTTTCCGGGTGCGGCGGCGCTGGCGCCGTGCGGCGGCACCGCGCTGCTGATTTATGCCGGGCAGCGCGAGACGGCGGTCTCTTCGCTTCTCGCCACCGCGCCGATGCGCGGCGTCGGGCTCATCTCCTATTCGCTTTACCTGTGGCATTGGCCGATGCTGGTGTTTGCGCGCTACGCGTTGTTCGGCGATCTGTCGGCGCTGGAGAAGGGCGGGTTGATCGCGTTATCGATCGCGCTGGCGGCCTTGTCCTGGCGCTTCGTCGAATTGCCCTTCCGCAAGCGCACGAATTATTCGCGGCGTTCGATCTTCATCCTCGCCGCGGTCGCGACAGCGATCGGATTTGCCGCCGGTTTCGCCATCAATGCCGCGCATGGCTTGCCGCAGCGCTATCCGGCGCGCATCCAGAAGATGCTGAAGGTCGAAGGCAATGAAGCAGTACCCAAGGCCTATCGCTGCCTGGCAACGCCGAGCCACTTCGATGCCGACACGATGGAATGCCGCTTCGGCAATCGCGCGGCCAAAGCACCGAGCTTCGCGCTGTGGGGCGATTCCTACGCCGAGATGTACATGCCGGTGCTGGCGAAGGCGGCGATCGGGCGCGGCAAGGCGGGCTTTCTGGCTTCGCATCATGCCTGTCCGCCGATGCTGGGCGTCGCCTCGTCGAAATCGCGCGGTTGCCGGCGTTTCAACGATCACGTCCTGCACGAGATTTTGGCCGATCCCAACATCAAGCTGGTCATTCTCACGGCTGCGTGGGCGAAGAGCGCGATCGGCACACCCTATGGTGCCGAAGACAGCGGCGACGTCTATCTCACCGATGCCGCGCATCCCCGGCGCGGATCGACGGCGCAGGACCGCATCGTGTTCGCCGCCGGTTTCGCGCGCCTGATGCAGGCGCTGGCCGCAAAGAATGTGGCCATCATCTCGTCCTTGCCCGAGCCGGGCTGGGAAGTTCCCCAGACATTGGCGCGCATCGCGCTGATGCACAGCCAAATGGACATGCGGCCCACGCTGGCGCAATTCGTCGCGCGGCAGAAACCCGTGCTCGCTGTGTTTGCCGACGCGAAGGCACATTACGGCGTGCGCGTGGTCTATCCGCATCTCGTCCTGTGCGCGTCGGGGCATTGCGACGTCGAGAAGGACGGTGCCGCGCTCTATCGCGACTCCGAGCATCTCACTTATCCTGCGACATGGCTGATGGCGCCGTTGCTCGACCCACTACTTAACCACTAGGGAATGACCCGATTCGATGAAGTCGGGCCACGCCGCAGATTTCTTAGATTGTCGCACGATCTTGCGCCGAACCAGTGTCCATTTCGGCGGATCGCGCTCTGGCGCTTCAAGGGCCGGTTTGCTATGCACGATGCAGCCGTTTTCCACGAGGTTTCCATGGTTCAGTTCACGCTGCCCAAGAACAGCAAAATTCAGAAGGGCAAGGACTGGCCGCAGCCGAAAACCGCTAACGGCAAGAAGCCAAAGCGCACGAAAGATTTCCGCATCTATCGCTACGATCCCGACACGGGCGAGAACCCGCGCGTCGACAATTACCGGGTCGATCTCGAAAACTGCGGCCCGATGGTTCTGGATGCGCTGATCAAGATCAAGAACGAAGTCGATCCCACGCTGACGTTCCGCCGCTCCTGCCGCGAAGGCGTGTGCGGCTCCTGCGCCATGAACATCGCCGGCGGCAACACGCTGGCTTGCACCAAGGCGATCTCAGACGTCTCCGGCTCGGTGAGCATCTATCCCTTGCCACACATGCCGGTGGTCAAAGACCTGGTGCCGGACATGACGAACTTCTACGCGCAATACGCCTCGATCCAGCCTTACCTGCAGACCAAGACGCCGGCGCCCGAGAAGGAATGGATGCAATCGCCGGAAGACCGCAAAAAGCTCGACGGGCTTTACGAATGCATCCTGTGCGCCTGCTGCTCGACCTCATGCCCGAGCTATTGGTGGAACTCGGAGCGCTATCTGGGCCCCGCGGCGCTGCTGCAATCCTACCGCTGGCTGGCCGACAGCCGCGACGAGAACACCGGCGAGCGGCTCGACAATCTGGAAGACCCGTTCCGGCTGTACCGCTGCCACACCATCATGAACTGCGCGCAGACCTGCCCGAAGGGTTTGAACCCCGCGCACGCCATCGCCGAGATCAAGCAGATGATGGTGAAGCGGGGCGTTTGAAGCCGCTTTGCAGGCCTGGCTGCGGTCAGGACGCGATTCGAGGGATGGTGTGAATATAACCGCTCACCGTGACGGTGTCAAGCGAGTTCAAGGTTCTTTTTCCTTGGATTTCCTGGGCTGAATTTCTTTTTCGGCGCCGCTCACACACCGTAGCGGGCGGCATCCAGCGCGAAGGCGAGGCCACGCAGCGAATCGCCCCGTGCCCGCGCCGCGGTGTTGGACGTGGCCGTCTGGCGATAGAGCCGCATCGCCTCGCGCATGGGCATGTTCCGCGTGTCGGCCGCGAGATGCTCGTCCAGCAATTGGCCGCGCAAGGCGCGCACGAAATCGGCGTCCCAGATCGCGGCGTTCATTTCCGCATCGCAAAAGAAACTTTGCGACGCGATGTTGCAGGAGCCGATGGTCGCCCATTCGTCATCCACCAGCATGATCTTGTCGTGGATGTAGATGATGCGTTCGCTGCCGTCGGTCTGCCGCGCGGCGAGGCCGGCGAGGGTGAAGTTCGCATAGCTGCCCAGCGCCGCCACGCGCTCGTAGAAAGGCATGGCGCTTGGCCTTTTGCGTGAGTCCTTGATCTGCTGCTCCGGATCGGCGGGGCAGAGGAAAACCACCTCCACGCCGCGCGCCAGCGCGCCATGCAGATGCTCCACGATCTGCGGCGAAGCGATGTATTGGTCTTCGATGTAAATCGCCTCGCGCGCCGCGGCGATGGCTTTCGTGTATTGCTCGAACACGGAGGTCTCGCCGCTTGCGATGTCGAAGGCCGCGCCGCCGGGTGCCGCTGTTGCGTCCGTCAGATGGCCCGCGCGCATGGTGCGCTGGATCTGGACAATGCTCTTGCCGGCGGACCTCGAAAGATGCGCGGGGAACGACAAGTCGCGTGTACCCGACTGCGGCCAGAAGCCTTGCGCGGTCTTCCGCTCACTGGCTTCGTTCCAGCGCTGCACGAAATTGTGGTGCACGTCGGTCGCCGACGGTCCGCGCAGTTCGCAATAGACATCGTGCACATGGCCTGCCTTTGGATCGGCATGACCGGGCATCGTCATGGAATGGGCGCCGAGATTGATGCCGCCGACGAACGCAGTCTCATCCGGCGCACCGGCATCGATCAGCCAGCTCTTCTGATGCTGGCAGTAATGGCTGACCGCGCGGTCCCAGCGGATTTGCATCTTGGAGCCGCGCTCTCGCAGAAACGCGTGGTGCGCGTCATCGCCGTGGAAATGCTCCAGCTCCTCCGGTTTCGTGCGCCAGAAGATCACGCGCACATCGACGCCGCGCGCCGCGGCACGGTCCAGCACATCGAAAAACGAGCCGCGCCCGCCCGGCATCAGAAAATCGGCACCGATATAGGCGACTGTCACCCACACGCTCTTGCTTGCCGCTTCGACGGCTTCGGCGATGCGGGTGAACGCGGGCTCGCCGTCGATCAGCGGGCGCACGAGATTTCCGGCACGGACAGGATAAGAGCAGTTCTCGGCAGCAGGGATGTGATTGGGCGGAATCACACCGCTCATGCAGTCGCCATTTTCGCGGAAAGGCCGGCGCGGACGCGCAGCATCCGCCACACCAGCGCGGTGGCGATCTTGGCCAGGCGGCCTTGCGGATCGGCGCCGATGGCCTTTGCCACCATCTGCACCAGCTTGCGGATGTGATGGCGGCGATAGACCTTCATGCTCTCCGCATAGGAGGCGCGGGCATAGAGTTCGCGCTTGTAAGGCTTCGCCGCTTCTTCTTCCGGGCGGACATTGGCGCAATAGAAGGCGAAAGCCAGTTCGTCATCGTCGGATTCGTTGATGCGCGTGATGGCGACCATCAGGCGGCGCCAGAACGGAAGCTCCGGCTCATCCTGTACCTGAAGAGTCTCGTAGAACAGCTTGTAATGCCTGTATTCGTCGGCGGAGATGCGCCCCGCAACTTCTTTCAGCACGGGTTCTTCGGTCGCGTCGCGAATGGCGGCGTAATAGGAGGACGTGCCGGACTCCACGACGCAGCGCGCGATCATCTCGCCGCGGCGGCTGCCGCGCACCGATTCGGTCTGGTCGGCGTTGAAATGCGCGGGGCGGTATCCCTCGCGAAAGCGCGCCATCGCATTTTGAAAATCGAAGGTTGGGTCGGCCATCTCCGCCCAGCGGCTGAGCGCGAGGCCGTGCTGCGTTTCCTCGACGCCCCACTGGTCGATATCGGCCAGCGTCTTAGGCCCGCAATCGGCGAACACGCGCTTCAGATAATCGACGTATTCCTGCGCATTGAATTCGACGAGCGCGGCGGCCTTCACCGCGGCCAGAAGCCCGGGCGCGACTTTGCCGGCGTCGAACTTGGCCCACTGAACATCGTCCAGTGACCAACCCTGCTGAAATATCTGACCGTCCGTCATCGCAATCCGTGCTTCAAATCCGCAATTGGCAATGTTGGCTTATACCAAAGCCGGCCAGCCGAGGGGAGCCGTCAAAGCCCTATGGGAATCGTCATTTGGGCCCACATTTTCATGCTAAATGTCGCAGATGTGGAGTTGGTTCGAGGGGGCGCTGCAGGCGGCCCGAAAGCGCGAATTGGACAGAATCGCGGCGGCCTATGCCGTGGGCGGCTGGCTGTTCGTCCAGGCGGCATCTATCGCTCTGCCCGCATTCGATGCGCCGTCCTGGCTGCTGCGCTGGCTCATCGCGGCGCTGGTGGTGGGCTTTCCCACCGTCCTCATTTCGGTCTGGCTTCTGAAGAAGCCGGAGACGGAAAGCTGGAAACTCGCGCATTTCAGGAGTCGTAACGCGATCTTCGTCTCGTTGGTTGCGCTCGTGGCCGTGCTGACCTTGGCGGAACTTGCCTGGCATTGGTCGGCTGGCGCCGCGCTGACGGGTTCGAAGCAGGCGAATAGCGCAGCGCCCAACTCCATCGCCGTTCTGCCATTCGACAACATGAGCGGCGATCCCAGGCAGCGCTATTTCAGCGAGGGCATTTCCAGCGAGCTCATCGGGCTTCTGGCACGCAACCCGGCGCTGCGCGTCGCGGCGCGCACATCGTCGTTCTTCTTCGAAGGCAAAGAGCAGGACATCCGCGTCATCGCGCAAAAGCTGAACGTGCGGGCGATTCTGGAAGGCAGCGTGCAATCGGACGGCAGCCATCTGCACATCGAGACGTCGCTGGTGAATGCGGCCAATGGCTATCAACTGTGGTCGCAGAGCTACGACCGTTCGCTGAGCGACGTTCTGTCCGTGCAGGCGCAGATCGCGCAATCCATCGCGCAGGCGCTGGCGCCCGCGCTCACCGGCGCAAAAGCCAGCCCCCAAATTCCAAAGCCCACGCAAATCGACCCGCAGGTTTATCCCGAATATCTGCACGCGCAGGTCTATTTCGATCAGCGCATGAGTGAGCAGCAGACGCCCGAATCCCAGCAGGCGATCGACAACTCGATTGCGCTGCTCCGTC
>DASXFK010000161.1:0-17842 GCA_036489635.1 Rhizomicrobium sp.
GCGGGCGCGATCGAGCTTTTCCTTAATGCCCTGCACATCGGAAACGGATTTCTTCTCTTCCTGCCATTTGGCGGTGAGCGAGGCGGATTTGTCCTCGAGTTCGCCCAGGTCATGCTCCAGGGTATGGAGACGATCCTTTGACGCCTTGTCGGATTCCTTCTTCAGCGCCTCACGCTCGATTTTCATCTGCACGATGCGGCGGTCGAGTTCGTCCAGCGCTTCCGGCTTGGAATCCACCTGCATGCGCAGGCGCGAGCCGGCCTCGTCCATCAGGTCGATGGCCTTGTCGGGCAGGAAGCGGTCGGTGATGTAGCGGTTGGAGAGCGTCGCCGCCGCCACGATCGCGGCATCGGTGATGCGCACGCCGTGATGGACTTCGTATTTCTCCTTCAGGCCGCGCAGGATGGAGATGGTGTCCTCCACCGTCGGCTCGTTGACGAACACCGGCTGGAAGCGCCGCGCCAGCGCCGCGTCCTTTTCGATGTATTTGCGGTATTCGTTCAGCGTGGTGGCGCCGACGCAATGCAACTCGCCGCGCGCCAGTGCCGGCTTCAACAGATTGGAGGCGTCCATCGATCCTTCCGACGCGCCGGCACCCACCAGCGTGTGCAATTCGTCGATGAAGAGGATGATCTTGCCTTGTGCGCCGGTGACTTCGGTGAGCACGGCTTTGAGGCGCTCTTCGAACTCGCCGCGGAACTTCGCGCCGGCAATGAGCGCGCCCATGTCGAGCGCCATCAGCTTCTTGTCGCGCAGGCTCTCGGGCACGTCGCCGTTGACGATGCGCAGCGCCAGGCCTTCGGCGATGGCCGTCTTGCCCACGCCAGGTTCGCCAATCAGCACCGGATTGTTCTTGGTGCGGCGGGAGAGCACTTGAATGGTGCGGCGAATTTCCTCGTCACGGCCAATGACCGGATCGAGCTTGCCGTTACGCGCCACGTCGGTGAGATCGCGCGCATATTTCTTCAGCGCATCGTACTGGTTCTCAGCCGTTGCGCTGTCCGCCGTGCGGCCCTGACGCAGATCGCCGATTGCTTTGTTCAGCGACAGCGCCGTGACACCAGCGTCTTTCAGGATGCGCGCTGCATCGGTGCCTTGCGCCATCGAAAGCGCGAGCAGCAGATATTCGGCGGTGACGAAACTGTCGCCGGCCTTCTTCGCCGCGTCCTGCGCCTGGTCCAGCAGGCGCGCGGTCTCGGGCGCCAGATAAACCTGCCCGTTGCCGCCTTCGACTTTCGGCAGCTTGGCGAGGGCCATCTCTGTCTCGCGCAAGGCTTCTTCCGGGCGGCCGCCGGCAGCGCGGATCAGCCGCGCGGCAAGGCCTTCCTCGTCGTCCAGCAGAACCTTCAAAAGGTGCTGCGGCGTCAGTTGCTGGTTGTTGGAGCGCAACGCCAGACCCTGGGCGGATTGAATGAACCCGCGCGCCCGCTCAGTGAATTTCTCGATATCCATTTGTACCTCTCAAGCCCACGCCCGGCCCCGAAAGAGCGGCCAAAGCGAGTCTCATGAAATGAGAATACCGCCCCGGACGGGCACGGTTCCCAATGGCTATCTGGGTATTTATCCCCGCGACTGCAAGGGGCAGCTATTCGGCGGTTTCTTCCTCGCCCTCTTCTTCTTCGTTGCCCTGTTCGGCCATCGAGAATGACGGGCCGCCGCCATCCGGCTGCTGCTGCTGCACGTAAGGCTGGTCGCCCTGGCCCGGCGGGCGCTGGCCGCCATTGCCGTTCTGATAGTTCTGCTGCTGCGCCTGATAGCGTTGTTGCTGCGCCTGCTGCTCAGCGATGATGCGATAATAATGCTCGGCGTGCTGCAGATAGTTCTCGGCCATCACCCGATCGCCAGAGGAATTCGCATCGCGCGCGAGCTGGAGGTATTTCTCGTAAACATGCGGCGCGGAGCCGCGAATTTTGATCTCCGGGCCTGACGAATCGAATGTCCGGTTCGGGTTGTAGTTGTTGTGATTGCTGTGGTTGCCGCTGCTACCACTACTGTTGCTGCTATGCGGCCTGCGGCCGCGGCTACGCGAGCGTTTCACGAAATCCCCTCTATCATCATAAGAACTCTCCGGCGGCCGCGCGGGCGTTTTTGAATCGCCTGCTCCGGTCGCGCCTCTTGGCACGTCCACATATTTTCCGCTTCGAAACGCAGAATCTGTCTTTCGTTAGCTTTCCGGGGAACTGGCGCAATCATTCGCACCAGGACCGCCCCCGCGGCTTCTTCCCGAACGCCTAAACAAAACGGCGGTCCAGGGAAGGTTCCCAAATCCCTCTGGAAGGAAATTACAGGCTACGCCCGCTTATTCCAACTGTTTTTTGAGGGCGCGCCACTATGCAGCGCGCGGTCCCCGACAAATCGGGTGCAATTCGCAGGGTTTCAAGGCCTGCGGAGGCAAGGATGGCGATAATATTGTGGCTCTGTCCGGCGCCGATCTCGAGAAAGGCGCGGCCGGTGGGAGCAGTGAGTCGCTCCGCAATCAGTGGCGCCAACACACGATAAGCCGTCAAGCCATCCGGACCTCCCAGCAGCGCCGCCTCCGGCTCCGCGCGCAATTCGGGCGCGGCATTGGCGAGATCGTCCAGCGCCAAATAGGGCGGGTTGCAAAAAGCGATATCGAACGGTCCTGCCGGAGAGTCCCTCCAGTCGCGTTCGCCCAAGGCCAAGCGGTCGCCAAACGGATAGCGCGCTTTGTTGCGCCGGGCGAACGCCATTGCATCGCTTGAGCGCTCGATGCCGAAGGCCTGGGCGTTCGGAAACTCTGAAAGGAACGAAAGCGCGATGCATCCGGAGCCTGTGCCCCAGTCGATAGCCTTGAGGTCGGACATGCGATCAGGAAATTCCAGCAAAACCTGCTCGATCAAGGTTTCCGTTTCGGGCCGCGGCACCAAAACACCCGGACCCACCTCGAAATCCAGACTCCAGAATTCCTTGTGGCCCGTGATGTACGCAACCGGCTCGTGCGCCAGGCGGCGCGAGATCGCGCCATGGAAAGCCGCCATCTGGGTCGCGCTTATTTCGAAGCGGCCCAGCAACTCGCCGGGGCGCTTCTCGAGAACATGCGCAAGCAGCACGCGCGCATCCAGCCTGGCGCTTTCGATGCCGTTCGCCGCCAGTTTCGCGGCCGCGTTCGCGAGCGCGTCAGCCGCGATCATTGCGTGTTGTCCGACTCCAGTTCGGCGAGGCGATTGGCTTGATCCTCGGCCACGAGCGCATCGACGATCTCGCCCAGGTCGTCGCCCGAGACTATGCGATCCAGCTTGTAGAGCGTGAGATTGATGCGATGATCCGTCACGCGCCCTTGCGGGAAATTATAGGTGCGGATGCGTTCGCTGCGATCGCCGGAACCGACCTGCCCTTTGCGTTCGGCGGCACGGGCGCTGTGCACGCGCTCGCGCTCCATCTCGTAAAGCTTGGCCTTGAGCAGTTTCATCGCCTGCGCCTTGTTCTTGTGCTGGGACTTCTCCGTCTGCTGCGCCACCGCAATGCCCGTCGGCAGATGCGTGATGCGCACAGCGCTTTCCGTCTTGTTGACGTGCTGGCCGCCGGCGCCGCTGGCGCGAAACACGTCGACGCGAAGGTCTTTGTCGTCGATCTGGATGTCCACGTCTTCGGCTTCCGGCAATACGGCCACGGTGGCCGCAGAGGTATGAATGCGCCCACTCGCCTCAGTCACCGGCACGCGCTGCACGCGATGCACGCCGCTTTCGAATTTCAGTTTGGCGAAAGCCCCGGCGCCGACGACTTCGAGCACGGCGTCCTTCACGCCGCCAAGGTCGCTGTCGCTTATGTCCATCAGCTCCGTGCGCCAACCCTGGAGCTGCGCATAGCGCTGATACATGCCGAGCAGATCGGCAGCGAACAACGCGGCCTCGTCGCCGCCGGTGCCAGCGCGTATTTCGACGATCGCAGAAGATGCGTCGGCCGCGTCTTTCGGCAGAAGCTGGATTTGCAGGTCGTGTTCGAGACTTGCGAAACGGTCCTTGAGATCGGCGCGCTCCTGTTCCGCCAGTGCGCGCATCTCAGTATCCGTCGAAGGGTCGCCGACCAGCGCATTGGCCTCTGTCAGTTCCTTGGCCACGCCGCGATAGGCGTCGATCACGGCCACCACTGGCGCAAGCTCGGCGTGTTCCTTGGAGAGCTTCACATAGGCCGAGCCGCTCGCGCCCGAGGCGAGTTCCGCCTCCACCGCATGAAAGCGGTCCACCAGGCGCGCGAGCTTGTTTTCCGGAATCATCGTGTGAAGATGAGCGCGCTACTGCGCAGGCTCAAGGGCCGGGGCGCGGTTGTGCGCGGCTTCGATCTCGGCGGCTTTTTTCTCGCAAAGCTCCACGACGTGATCGACCAGCTTGATATTTTCGAGCTTGTAGGCGGGTTTACCGTTCAGATAGATCATCCCGGCCGAGCCACCGGCGCCGCCTCCGGTGAATCCCATGTCCGTTTCGCGCGCCTCGCCTGGGCCATTGACCACGCAGCCTATGATCGAAAGCGTCATGGGCGTGGCAATGTGCTTCAGCCGGTCTTCGAGAATCTGCACCGTCTCGATCACATTGAAGCCCTGCCGCGCGCAGGACGGACACGACACGATATTGACGCCGCGATGGCGCAAGTTCAGCGATTTCAGGATGTCGAATCCGACGCGCACTTCCTCGACCGGATCGGCGGAGAGCGAAACACGAATGGTGTCTCCTATGCCGCTCCACAGAAGCATGCCCATGCCGATGGAGGATTTCGCGGTGCCGCTCATCAACCCGCCTGCTTCGGTGATGCCCAGATGCAGGGGATACTCACAAGCTTCCGCCAATCCCTGATAGGCGGCAACGGCCAGGAAAACGTCGGACGCCTTCACGCTGATCTTGAACTCGGTGAAATCGTTGTCCTCGAGAATCTTCGCATGATTGAGCGCGCTTTCGACCATCGCTTCGGGGCAGGGCTCGCCATAGCGCTCCAGCAACTCCTTTTCGAGCGAACCTGCGTTGACGCCGATGCGCATCGAAACACCGTGATCCTTGGCCGCCTTCACGACATCCTTCACGCGCTGCGCGTTGCCGATATTTCCCGGATTGATGCGCAGGCACGCAGCACCCGCCTCCGCTGCCTCGATGGCGCGCTTGTAATGGAAGTGAATGTCGGCGACGATCGGAACGCGCGATGCCTTTACGATCGCCTTCAGCGCTTTCGTAGAGTCTTCGTCCGGGCACGATACGCGCGCGATATCGACGCCAGCCTCTTCCAGCGCGCGAATTTGGTTGATCGTCGCGCGCGCGTCCGCCGTGACAGTGTTGGTCATGCTCTGCACAGAGATCGGCGCATCGCCGCCCACCTCCACCGAACCAACGCGGATCTTCTTTGACTTGCGCCGTTGAATGTCGCGATATGCTCGAACGCTCATTGCTGCACCTTCACTCGGCGTGGCCGCCGCTGAAGCGGTCGACCACGGCTTGCGGATCGAGCGACATGGATTCGGTCGTCTTGCCGACCGGTCCGGCGAAGCCCATCGCCTGACCGTCAAGCTCGATCCCTACCGCGCCGCCATCAGGAGTCGAAAGAGTCAGCCCCACCTTGTCGGGGACCTGATAGGAATCCCCAGCTTGTATGGTGCGATCAATGAAGACGTTGCCGGCAGCGTTCTTTACAAGCACGTGGGTTTGGGAGCGCGCCCGCAAGACAATGCGCGGATTGATGTTGCGCTGGCCGAAGACCTGTCCCTTCGGCAGGGACGCCAGAATTTTGGCGGCGGCTTGCGATGTTGCGCCCGGCGCGCCCGCAGGCGCAGCGTTAGTCGGTCGCGAAGAACGGAGCGGCTGCGTAAATGGTAGAGCGGGACGCGCGGCCTTCCCCGCTATCTTGGTTTGGGCGCGGGCTGGCGACAACAGCGGTGCCGGAACGGACGCGACCGGCGGCCGGGCCAAGGAATCCGTCGACATGGCAAAATGATACGCACCGTAACCAACCAGGGCCAGCACGATCACCGCGATCACAATCCAGCCCGTCGGTAGCTTGCTCTCTTCCGGGTCAGTGGCAACGCTCATGCTGCGCGGTGCTTCGCCGCGATCCGCGATTTCCGCTTTGAACCGCTCCACGCATTGAGCGGGGTTTAGGCCGAGGTAGTCCGCATACGTGCGTACGAAACCCACGGCATAGGCACGGCCGGGGAGTGCGTCGAACCGGTCCTCTTCGATTGCTTCGAGATGATCTTTGCGGATCTTCAAGTTGCGAGACACAGTCGCCAGATCATCGCCGCGGCGCTGTCGGGCCGCGCGCAAATCCTGCCCGATTGTCTCCAGCGGCGCATCCGTTTCGCCGGAAATTTCTCGCAAATGGATGCGGCGGCTGTTGGGCACGCCGTCCTCATCAAGGGAAATCTGGGTCACTTTGGTCATCGGGATACGAATACATGCAAGCAGGCCCGCCATCCAGCGGAACCTGCCCTTGTTTTCCCCGTTTTGGGCTCTATTTCGGCCGACCGAACGTGGTTACTGCGTTACACCGCTGCCCATCGCCATATGATGGATTTCCTGACCAACGGTCGAGCTCTTATCCTCAGCGTCCCACTGGCGCCGCGTCTTGCAAATGCGACGGCTACCAATCAGGGAACCCGTTGGCGGAGCCTCGCTCTCGCAAATCATTTCGTTCGGATCAGGGGCAGCTTGCGCGGTCTTCGTCGCGGAGATCGCGGGAGTCGCAGTCGTAGCAGCGGTCGCCGTTTCAGCGGGCGAAGCCGTAGCCGCCTGCGCCGCCGGAGTGGCGGTGATTGGATCGGCCCATGCCGAACTGACACACATAAGTGCCACTGTGGCGAAGACAGCAAGATTAAGCTTGAACATAACAGACCCTAGAAAGATCGACGTGAGAAATTAACGGACGAGTGCGTATTTGGCAATGTGGCACGTACCGCGCAAACCTCGACAATATTTTGAAATATTGCAATCCA
Organism: Rhizomicrobium sp.; assembly: GCA_036489635.1. Taxonomy (GTDB): domain Bacteria; phylum Pseudomonadota; class Alphaproteobacteria; order Micropepsales; family Micropepsaceae; genus Rhizomicrobium. The sequence goes on from DASXFK010000161.1 coordinate 6,932, forward strand.
GGTCGCGGCTCTTAACTATGGCTTGGACCTGCACGTTTCATTTGAGAACCACGCCCCGCTCGGCGGCAAAAGCCGCAAGGCGCGTGCGCAAGCTGTGGTCGGTGCGGCCGCACAACCCATCGACGAACTGCGCCACCTCCCGGCAGTGCATGCTTCGGATCATCAGCTTTATCGGGCCGATATTCGCCGGCGCCATGGATAGCGTTCGCAGACCGGCCCCGATTAGCGCCATCGCTTCCAGCGGGCGACCGGCCATTTCGCCGCATAGCGAGACCTCGCCATTGGCTTCGGCGGCGCTTCGGACAATTTGCCGCATTATCGTAAGTGAAGCGGGGTTGAGTGCGTCATAGCGTTTGGCGACGCGCGGGTTCGTGCGATCGACCGCGAACATGAACTGCAGAAGATCGTTAGAGCCGATCGAGACGAAGTCGGCGCTGCGCAGGATCTGTGCGAGCATGAACATCAGCGCTGGCACTTCCAGCATCGCGCCGACTTGCACGTGGCGCGGTTGCGGCAAGGAAAGCTGCCGCGCGCGCTCGATCTCGCGATCGATAAGGCCGCGCGCCTGATTGAATTCGGCGACATGGCTGACCAGTGGCAGTAGCAGACGCAGCGTGCGATTCGCAGCGGCCGCGAGCAACGCGCGGACCTGGTAGCGAAGCAGCGCCGGGCGGTCGAGCGCAATGCGCAGCGCGCGCCACCCCAGCGCCGGATTGTTCTCGCGCTCCCAACGCGCATAGGGCAGCACTTTGTCGCCGCCCAGATCGAGCGTGCGGAACACCACAGGCTTGTCGCCGGCCGCGTCGAGAATCTGGCGATAGAATTCGATCTGATCGGCGAGCCGCGGCATGGTTTCGCCGATCATGAACTGGAGTTCGGTGCGGAACAGCCCGACGCCATCCGCGCCCGATTCCGCGAGATGTGGCATGTCGATCTGCAAGCCGGCATTCATCATCAGCTTTATAAGCACGCCGTCTTTGGTAACGGCCGGCAAATCGCGCACCTGCGCCAATCTACGCACGCGTTGGGCTCGCAGTGAACGACGTGCTTCGAACACGGAAAGGATTTCGGCCGGCGGGCGCAAATGCGCTTCACCTGTTTCTCCATCGACCGCGATGTCGTCGCCCGCGCGCGCGATGTCTACGATGCCTTCGACATTGGCGATGAGAGGCAGGCCCAGCGCCCTGGCAACGATGGCGACGTGCGACGTCGCGGCGGCCTCTTCGAGAACAAGCGCCTTCAATTTGTCGCGGCCGTAATCAAGAAGCTCCGCCGGGCCCATCGCGCGCGCAATCAGCACGGCGTCCTGGGGCAGTTCTGCCAACGCGTCGCCATCGCCGGCGAGATGTCGTTGCAGGCGGCGGGCAAGATCCTCGAAATCGTGCAACCGCTCGCGCAGGAAGGTATCGTTCATGCGCATGATACGAGCGCGCAGCTCGTCCTGGACGCGCTCGACGGCGGCTTCGGCCGTTAACCCGTTGCGCACGGCGTCCCGCAGCTTCTGCCGCCAGCCCTGATCCTGCGCGAAAAGTCGATAGGCCTCGATCACCTCGCGGCTTTCGCCGGTGAGATCGAGTTCGCCGGAATCGAGCATCTCGTCCACCGCTTCGCGCAGTTCGCCAAGCGCTGCGTCCAGCCGCTTCAGCTCTTCGGCCGGATCGTCGGCAATCAGGCGCTCGACCTTGATCCGCGGCTCGTGCAGCACGACACGTCCGATGGCCACGCCTTCAGCCAAACCGTCGCCTTGGAACCCGCGCGGCCGGTCGGCGCGCAATTCCGGCTCGTCAAGCTCGGCCAGGTCGAACAAAGAACCGTGGGCGACGATTTCGGCCAACACCATGGCGACGGTTTGAAGGGCTTCGACTTCCTCTTCTTCGTAGAGACGCGCGGCGCGATTCTGAACCGTGAGCACGCCATAAACCTGTCCGCCGCGCACGATGGGCACACCCATGAAGGAGCGATAGGGGTCTTCCGCCGTTTCGGGGCGATAGGCGAAACGCGGATGTCCTGGCGCATCGCTGATATTGAGCGGCTCGGCCGTTTCCGCCACGAGACCGACGAGGCCCTCGCCTTCGCGCAAGCGGGTCTTGTGAACGGCATTTCGGTTCAGGCCTTCGGTCGCGAACAATTCATAAGAATTGCCGGCGCGGCGCAGATAGATCGAGCAGACTTCCGCGACCATGTTGGCGGCGATGAGTCCGACGAGGCGGTCCAGACGCATTTGCGCGCTGACCTGCTCCGCCATGATCTCGCGAAGGCGGCGCAGGAGAACTCTCGGACCACCCGCCGCCTTGGGCATCAGTCGGCCTCCTGCACAGCAGTCATGCAGCGTCCAATTCGTAGGCTGAATGAAGCGCGCGCACCGCCAGCTCCACATATTCCTCCGCGATGAGAACGCTCACTTTGATCTCAGAGGTGGAGATCACCTGGATATTGATGCCTTTCTCCGCCAGGGTGCGGAACATGGTCTGCGCCACGCCGGGATGGGCGCGCATGCCGATCCCGATGATGGAGATCTTTGCCACGTCGGCGGCGTGCGTGATGTCGCGATAGCCGATCACGCTTTGCGCCCTCTCGATCGCGTCGAGCGCGCGGCGCAAATCGGTTCGGCTTACGGTGAATGTCAGATCGGTCTTTTTCCCGTCCGGCGAGACGTTCTGCACGATCATGTCGACATTGACACCTGCGTCCGACAGCGGCCCGAAGATCGTGGCGGCGATGCCCGGTTGGTCGTTGATGCGATGCAGCGTGATCTTGGCCTCGTCACGCGAATAGGCGATGCCGCTGACCGGTTTCTTTTCCACGATGTTTTCCTCGTCGCAAAGAAGCGTGCCGCCCGCTTCAGGATCGAATGTCGAAAGCACCCGCACGGGCACGCGGTGAAGCATGGCGATTTCGACGGAGCGCGTCTGCAAGACTTTGGCGCCCAGCGAGGCCATTTCTAGCATCTCTTCATAGGCCACTTTCGGCAGCCGCCTGGCTTTGGCTACGATCCGCGGATCGGTTGTGTAGACGCCGTCCACATCGGTGTAGATGTCGCAAAGATCGGCTTTGATGGCGGCGGCTACGGCGACTGCGCTGGTATCGCCGCCGCCGCGGCCGATGGTGGTGATGCGATTGTCGGGCGCAATGCCCTGAAAACCCGCCACGACGGCGACTTCACCCTTAGCCAGCCGTTCGTTCAGGACCGCGCCGTCGATCGATTCAATCCGGGCGGAACTGTGGATCGCCGAGGTGCGCACCGGTATCTGCCAGCCCATCCAGGAGCGCGCGTTGATTCCGATGGCCTGCAAGGCGATTGCGAGAAGCCCGGACGACACCTGCTCGCCGGCCGCCACCACGACGTCGTATTCGCGCGCGTCGTGAAGCGGCGACAGGTCGCGTGCCCAGCCGACCAGCTTGTTGGTCTCGCCTGCCATCGCCGAAACGGTGACGGCAACCTGGTTGCCGCGATCCACCTCTCGCTTCACCAAGGTGGCGACATGGCGGATGCGGTCGAGGTCCGCAACCGAAGTCCCGCCAAATTTCATCACAATCTTCGCCACAGGCCTCGTCCGATACATTATGCTGCGCTGCGCAATACATAGACGGGGGGCGCCCCGCGCTCAACGTTGGTTTTGATCTTATGGTCTCTCGCACGTCACAGGCGACTTCCGGCTCGGTCGATGCGGCCGAAGTCGAGAAATTCTCGCGCATCGCGGCGGAATGGTGGGATCCTTCCGGCAAGTTCGCGCCGCTGCACAAGTTCAATCCCATCCGCATCGGCCTGGTTCGCGCCGCGGTGGCGGAGCATTTCGGGCGCGACCTCAAACTTCTTCGGCCATTCGACGGACTATCTTTGCTCGACATCGGGTGCGGCGGCGGCCTTTTGAGCGAACCGATGGCGAAAATGGGATTCGCCGTCACCGGCGTCGATCCATCCGAGCAGAATATCGGAACGGCTCTGGCGCATCTGGCCGGCAGCGGTCTGCCGCTCGTCTACCGCTGCGCGAGCGCCGAACAATTGGCCCAAGAAGGATTGGCCTTCGACGTCGTGCTCAACATGGAAGTCGTCGAACACGTCGCCGATCTGCGGGGCTATCTCGAGACCTGCGCAAGCCTGGTGAAGCCGGGCGGGCTCATGTTCGTCGCCACGTTGAACCGAACTCTGAAAGCGCTGGCGCTCGCCAAAGTGGCTGCCGAGTACATTCTGGGCTGGCTCCCGCCCGGCACCCATGACTGGAGCCGCTTTGTGGCGCCTGGAGAACTTCATGCGATACTTGAGAGTACACGACTCAACGTCCTGAAAACTCAAGGAATTGTGTTCGATCCATTGCGTTGGGACTGGCGCCTATCGTCCGACACCGACGTGAATTACATAGTGATCGCGAGCCGCTGAGGCGGTCCTCAGTTCGTTTCACTCATGTCCGGCGGAAGTGGCGCCACATCCACTCCTTCCTCCACCAGCTCCTCGGCTTCCTTCAACGTGGCCTCGCCGTAGATGTGACGCTCTTCCGCCTCGCCGTAGTGGATTTTGCGCGCCTCTTCGGGGAAATCGCGACCGACGTTTTGAGCATTCTCTTCGATATATTTGCGCAGACCTGTCATGAATTGCCGCATCTTCCGCAGCTCTTGCGGGGCCGGCGTCAGTTTCTGTTTTCCGACGCTCGGCGACAATGCAGGCGCCATCGGGGCCTTAGTCACCTCGCGAACGCCGCAGACCGGACAGACCAGGGTTCCGTCGCGCTGTTGCGCGTCGAACGCGGACGAGTTCGCGAACCAGCCTTCGAACGCGTGGCCCTCGGCGCAGTGGAGGCTATAGACGATCAAATGCCCTACTCTCGGTACGCACGTCCAAAGATGGTCATAATCCCGAGCTTTCGCAACTGAGGCCTGCTTACGGCCCCTGAAAATCGCGGTCATGCTGCAGGCTCGGCACGCGCTGCCGCGCGCTCGCGACGGAGGCCGGATCGATCTCTGCGAGGAAAACGCCAGGCTCCGTGCCGCCTTCCACCAGGATTTCGCCCCAGGGCCCGACGATCAGCGAGTGTCCATAAGTCTGGCGGCCATTGGCATGTCGGCCGCCTTGGGCCGGGGCAATGACGAAAGCGCCATTTTCGATGGCACGTGCACGCAGCAGAACGTGCCAATGAGCTTTGCCGGTCGTCTCCGTAAAGGCGCTGGGTACGGTCAGAAGCGCCGCGCCGTGTTGTGCCAGCGCGCGATACAGGCCCGGGAACCGAAGGTCGTAGCAGATGGTGAGCCCGGCCTTGCACCAGGGCAATTCGGCGATCATCGCCTGGTTGCCGCCTGCCACTGTGTTGGACTCGCGGTATTTCTCCCCCGACGGCAGATCGACGTCGAATAGATGAATCTTGTCGTAGCGGGCCGTGATACGGCCACGCGGATCGATCATAAAGGAGCGGTTCGCAGTTTTGTCGGCGCCGATCTTTATCGCCAGCGATCCGATCAAAAGCCAGACGCCGAGTTCTTGCGCAAGCGCGCGGAAGGCCGGCAGCGCGGGATCCTCATTTTCAACAAAGCATTTGTCGAGCTTGGCGCCGCCATCCGCCGCCATCAGCGTGGTGTTTTCCGGCGTCGCGATGAACTTCGCCCCTTGCCGCGCCGCATCGCGGATCAACGCCGACGCATCGCGGACGTTTTCCTGCACATCGTCCGACGAGCGAAGCTGAACGCAGGCGGCGGTGAAAGCGGTCATGGCCTTAGGCGCTCAACAGGGCATCGAGTGTGCCCGCATTTTCCAGCGCGTAGAGTTCGTCGCACCCTCCCACATGCCGATCGCCGACGAAAATCTGCGGAACAGTGCGGCGACCACCCGACTTTTCTTCCATGGCATCGCGCGCCCCCGCATCCATGAACACATCCACTTCGTCGTAGGAAACGCCTTTTTTCTTCAGCAGGTGCTTGGCGCGCACGCAATAGGGGCAGAGGGGCGTCGTGTAGATCGTGACTTTGCGCATACCGCGAACTCAGACTCGTCTGCCTTCTTATATATCGCCTGGGAGCGGGCGAACAACGCGCGCAAGCGTCAATACGAGAACGCGTGCCGCGCCGGCGCGTTTCAAGGCTCGGGCGCAGGCGGCGACCGTGGCGCCTGTGGTCAGCACGTCATCGATGAGCAATACCGTCTTTTCCGCCACAAAGGGCTGTCGTGCGGGATCGACGTTGAACGCGCCGCGCACGTTGCGCCGCCGTGCTTTGGCCGACACCATCTCCCCCTGGCTAGGTGTTGGCCGCACGCGCCTGAGTGAAAGCAGGTCGAGCGACTTCCCCGAATGCCTTGAAATCAGCCGGGCGAGCACCGCGGACTGGTTGTAGCGCCGTGTCCACAACCTTCGCCAATGCAACGGGACCGGCAAGATCGCGTCTGCCTGCGCGATGATCGGCTTGCCGGCGCGCTCCAGCCAGCGGGCGAACGGCAGCGCCAAATCGAGGCGGTCGGCGCGCTTGAGCGCAAGAATAGCTTTTCGGCTTGCGTCGTCATAGCGCATCACGGAGCGCGCGCTATCGAACGGCGGAGGATGAGCATGGCATGCGCCGCAAACGGTGTCCGAGCCCGGATCGAGTTCGAACGGCAGGCCGCAGATCACGCACATCGGGCCCTCCAGAAACGCAATGGCTTTCCAGCATTCGGAACAAAGCGCATGTGGCTCCGAGACGGGCGCACGGCACGTCGCGCATAGAGGCGGATAGAGAAAATCGAGCATCATCCGCCCCGCCCGCCTGGCGTGGCTTTGCAGATCGGGCGCGCTCTCGAACATCATCGCCATGGGCGCTATTCTAGGAGAACAAAACAGCGGATGCGACGTCTCCATTGAACAGCCCTCCAGAAATCTTCGATTTTGCGGCTTACGCGCTGAGGCGCGAACGGGCGCTGCGGCGTGGCGGCGACAGCTTTTTGCTGCGCGATGCCGCTGAACGCCTGGCCGAACGCCTCGGCGCCGTGAAGCGCCGTTTCGTGAACGCGCTCGATCTGCAATCGCGCGATGAAAGCTTTGTCCGGCTCGCGCCGTTTGCCGCAAATTGGGTGCGGCAGGAACTGGCGCGCGACGAAACGCTGCGGGCGGCACCGCAAAGTTTGGATCTCGTCACCAGCGTCCTGTCGCTTCATGCGGTGAACGATCTGCCGGGCCTTCTGGTCCAGATTCGCCGCGCGCTGAAGCCCGACGGCCTGTTCCTGGCCGCGGTATTCAGCGGCGAAACGTTGCACGAACTGCGCGAGGCCTTCGCACAGGGTGAAATCAATATGCGCGGCGGCGCCAGTCCCCGGGTCGCGCCGCTCGCGGATTTGCGCGATCTGGGCGCCTTGCTGCAGCGCGCGGGGTTTGCGCTGCCGGTGGCGGACAGCGAACGCACCGTCGTGCGCTATCGCGCATTCGAGACCCTGGTGAGCGATCTGCGCACCCTGGGAGAGACCAACGCATTGTCCCAGCGCAGTCGGAAATTCCTTCGCCGCGACACGCTTGCAGCGTCGCTCGCGCATTATCGCGAGCGGCACGCGGAACCTGACGGACGACTGCGGGCAACTTTCGATATTGCTTATCTCACCGGATGGGCACCGCATGAAAGCCAGCAAAAACCGCTAAAGCCTGGGTCGGCGAAAACAAGATTGGCTGATGCGTTAGGAACCGCCGAACGCTCCGCGGGCGATAGCGCGTCGCCGATCAGGAACCGGTGAGCGCGGCCACGACCTTGTCGAAAAACGTCGTTTTGACGTTTTGTCCAAGCAGATTGACGGCGGCGACGACGGCCACGGCGATACCGCTTGCGACCATTGCGTATTCAATCGCGGTTGCACCGCTGATGTCGGAGACAAAGCGCTTCACAGCAGATCGCGCAACATCGGTATAAGCGGCGAATCCGCCGGCGGCATGGGATAGTTCACGAGATCCTTCGGTCGCACCCATTTCAAGGCCGTATGCTCCAGCGGCGTGACGATGCCTTCCCAGCGCCGGCAAAGGTAAAGCGGCATCAGCAAATGAAATTCCGGATAGCCGTGCGACGCGAATGTGAACGGCGCGAGGCATGGTTCCTTCACCGTGATCGACAACTCTTCCCGCAACTCGCGGATCAGCGTTTCTTCGGGCCGCTCGCCAGCCTCCAGTTTTCCGCCTGGAAATTCCCATAACCCCGCCATCGCCTTTCCGGGCGGACGTTGGGCGATCAGCACCCTTCCGTCCGCGTCGATGAGAGCAACCGCAACCACTATAACAAGGCGGGTCTTAAAAGCTTCCAAAACCGGGAACTCTGCTTAAGCACCAATTAACATTGGAGGGATGCCCCCCTATCGTCAGCTCCGGTAGGAGCCGTTGATGTCGATATAGCCGTGGGTGAGGTCGCAGGTCCACACGCGGGCTTTGCCTTTGGCGAGGCCGAGATCGACGGCGATCTCCACGCTATGCCCCGAAACAGCGCGGGTTGCAGCGGCTTCGTCGTAGTGCACGGCACGCGTGCCGTTTTCGGCGACCACCTGACCGCCAAAGGATATTTTCAGCCGATCGCGATCGGCCTTTTCGCCGGCCTTGCCGACGGCCATCACGATTCGACCCCAATTCGCGTCGCTGCCGGCAATGGCTGTTTTGACCAGCGGCGAGTTGGCGATCGCCAGCGCTATGCGCTTGGCGGCATCGTCGCTTTCCGCGCCTGCGACGTCGATCTGTATCAGCTTCTGTGCGCCCTCGCCGTCCTTCACGACCTGCAACGCAAGATCGAGCAGCACGGCATCCAGCTTCTTGCGGAAGTCCGACAGCGACCTGTCGGCGGATTTGGAAATTGTGGCGTGCCTGGCGCCCTTGCCCGTTGCGAAGAGCAGCAGCGTGTCGCTGGTCGAAGTATCGCTGTCCACCGTAATCGCGTTGAACGATGTTTTCGTTCCGGCCGACAACAAATCCTGCAGCACGCTTGCCGGCAGATTGGCGTCGGTGAACACGAAACTCAACATCGTAGCCATGTCAGGCGCGATCATGCCCGAGCCCTTGGCGATGCCGTTGATGGTGACGCGCTTGCCGTCGATCTCCGCGCTGGCGGTCGCCATCTTGGGAAACGTGTCTGTCGTCATGATCGCTTCAGCAGCGGCGCGCCAGCCGCTCGCGTCGCCGCGTTGCGCCAGATCGCCCAGGATCTTTGTGATGCGCTCTGCCGGCAAAGGCTCGCCAATGACGCCTGTGGAGGCCAGCATGACCTCCTGGGCGCGGCAATCCAGCGTGGCAGCAGCGGCCTGCGCCACCGTCCGTGCGCCCTCGATTCCCGCCTTTCCGGTGAATGCGTTGGCGTTGCCGCTGTTGACCACCAGCGCCCGGGCGGTTCCGGCCTTCATCAGCGCCTTGCACCAGTCGACGGGGGCCGAAGCCGTCCGGGACTTGGTAAAGACCCCCGCGACCTGGGTTCCCGATGCCAATGTCACCAGGAGGACATCCGTACGGTTCTTGTAGCGCACGCCAGCCTCGCCGGTCGCCAGGCGAACGCCGGCCAAGGGGGGCAGTTTTGGCAAGGCCTTAGGGGCCAGCGGCGAGACGGAATGGGCGGTAGCCGCCGCCTTTGCGGGCGTCTTGGCCGTTTTGCCTGCCTTTGCCATGGTCCCGATCCTGATTTGGCCGCGCGAATTAGGCGGGAAACCCCGAATTGACAAGGGGGAGCCTCGTTCTTATCTCTCGCCGGCCTTTCGATGACCCAATCAGGGCGCCGAATCACTGTGCGTTCGCCGGGGTTTGCCCCTCGCGAGCTTAACCCGGCCACCTGCGGCCAGAGGATATTGATGTTAGGCCTTGAGCGTTTTTTCGGCTCCTCCAACGACCGCAAGCTGCGGCCCATGCAAAAGCGCGTGGCCCGGATCAACGCCCTCGAATCCCAATTCCACGCGATGCCGGACGACGCATTGCGGGCGATGACGGCTGCGTTCAGGGAACGCCTCGCCAAGGGCGAGACGCTTGAGGACCTCCTTCCTGAAGCCTTTGCGGTGGTGCGCGAAGCGGCCATGCGCACGCTCGGCCAGCGCCATTTCGACGTGCAGCTCATGGGCGGCATCGTTCTGCACGAAGGCCGCATCGCCGAAATGAAAACCGGCGAAGGCAAGACGCTGGTGGCGACACTGGCGGTCTATCTCAATGCTCTCGCCGGCGAAGGCGTGCACGTCGTCACCGTGAACGATTATCTTGCCTCGCGCGATGCGGACTGGATGGGCCAAATCTATCGCTTCCTTGGCCTCACCGTCGGCTGCATCGTGCACGGCCTCGACGACGATCAGCGCAAGCAGGCCTATGCCTGCGACGTGACCTACGGCACCAACAACGAGTTCGGGTTCGATTATCTTCGCGACAACATGAAATATTCGCGCGAAACGATGGTGCAGCGGCCGCATTCCTACGCCATCGTCGACGAAGTGGATTCCATCCTTGTCGATGAAGCGCGCACGCCGCTGATCATCTCCGGCCCCACCGACGACCAGACCGAAGTCTATCGCTCTGTCGATGCGCTGATCCCGCATCTGAAGTCCGGCGAACCGGGAGAAAAGCAACTCGCGCCGCGCAATCCGCTCTCGCCGCGCGACAAGCCGGCGCCGACCGGAGATTTCGAGCTCGACGAGAAGCAGCGCACCGTGACGCTCACCGAAGCGGGCAACGAAAAGATGGTCGAGTTGCTGCGCGAGGCGGGGCTGCTCGAGACCGGCGATCTCTACGACATCGAAAACATCAACATGGTCCATCACGTCAATCAGGCGCTGAAGGCCCATAAGCTGTTCCAGAAGGACAAGGATTACATCGTCAAGGACGGCAAAGTCGTCATCATCGACGAATTCACCGGCCGCATGATGGAAGGCCGCCGCTATTCGGAAGGTCTGCATCAGGCGCTGGAAGCGAAGGAAGCCGTCGCCATCCAGCCGGAGAACGTGACCCTCGCCTCGATCACCTTCCA
>DASXFK010000036.1:0-2700 GCA_036489635.1 Rhizomicrobium sp.
GATCAACAAGCTGGTGCGCACCAGCCGCCAGATGCTGCACGAAATCGGCCGCGAGCCGACGCCGGAAGAACTGGCCGAACGCCTCGCCATGCCGCTGGAAAAAGTGCGCAAGGTTCTGAAGATCGCCAAAGAGCCGATCTCCCTCGAAACGCCCATCGGCGACGAGGAAGATTCGCATCTGGGCGATTTTATCGAGGACAAGAACGCGATCCTGCCGATCGACGCCGCCATTCAGGCAAACCTGCGCGAGACGACCACGCGCGTACTGGCCACCCTCACCCCCCGCGAGGAGCGCGTACTGCGCATGCGCTTCGGCATCGGCATGAACACCGATCACACGCTGGAAGAAGTCGGCCAGCAGTTCTCGGTGACACGCGAACGCATTCGCCAGATCGAAGCCAAAGCGCTGCGCAAACTGAAACACCCCAGCCGGAGCCGCAAACTGCGAAGCTTCCTGGATAACTAACTCCGAATTGGCCCTCGCCCCTTCAGGGGGAGAGGGTCGGGTGAGGGGGCCTTTCAGCCCCGCACTTGTCTAACAACCGAAACGAAGACACCGACCCAAAAGACAATGGCACGTTCCAATCCCGACAAATTCACCGACCGAATGGGCGATGCGCAAAAGGCGCGCGCGGCAATGCTCGAAAAGGCGAAGGCCAAGATGGCCGAACTGGCCGCCTCCAAGCCGGAGCGTGACGCCGAGCGCGCCCGCATCGCCAAGGATCGCGATGAACGCGAAGCGGCGCGCAAGACCGAGCGCGAAGAGCGCGCCCGTCTCGCCGCCGAAAAGCGCGCCGCCGAAGAAGCCGCGCGTCTGGAAGCCGAACGCCTCGCGGAAGAAGAGAAGAACCGCAAAGCGGTCGAAGAGAAGGCCAAGCTCGCGAAGCTGCTGGCCGATCAGAAGGCCGCCCGCGACGCCCGCTATGCCGCGCGCAAGCAGCGCAGATAGCGCACGCCACTGTTACAGAAAGAGCCCGTCATGGCCGCGTTCGCCAAATCCGCTTCCACCCCGCGCCTGGCGCCGAAAAAGGTCTTCAAATATCCCAGCGAAGACGAATGCCTGGTGCGCCGCCTTGGCGCGGGCGTGCTCAGCGTGTGGTCTTCGCTCGATCCCGAAACGCAGCAGCGCATCCTCGCCGAAGCCAGCCACGCCTGGGACCGCGAGTTCGCCGTCAGCAAACTCCCCCAAAAACTCGAAGCCTTCGTCAAGCGCCATCCCGGGCGGTTGGCGTAGAGCGCGATTTGCAAGATCGTTGAAATCCGGTGAGCGCCGCGGCCAGCAGCAGCGTGGCGGCGGCGATCAGCGTCGCCAAGGTGAAGTTGCCGGTGTGCGCAGCGAGTTGGCCGGCAACGGTGGGGCCGACAATCTGGCCGACGCCGAAGCTCATCGTCATCCAGGCGATCATGCGCGGTGGATCAGCGGCGTGGTCGCGCGCAGCGCGCAGGCCCAGCGCGGTCAGCCCCACGAACGTCGCGCCCAGGAGGAATGCCGAGATCAGCGCGCCGGTCAGCGTCGGCCACAACACGCTGGCGGCGACGCCCACCGCCTCGATCGCGCTTGCCAGCGCGTAAGCACGCAACAATCCCATGCGTGCGCCGATCCATGTCCATGCTGCGACCGATGGCACCGCGCTCAAGCCCACGATGAGCCACACGGTGGGCTCGATGCCTGCTCCCAGATGGAATCCGCGCACTTGGACGACGAGGAATGTCGCGGTGATGACATAGCCGAAGCCGAACAGACCGTACGCCGCGAGTAGCGGCGTCATCGCGCGCGAATTTTGCGCGCGCGCCGTTTGTGCCGTCTGCGTCGGACGCCGGCCGGTCCCTTGCGGCAACAGCAATGCCACCGCGACGCTGCCGGCCAGCGACAGCGCACCACTCGCGTACCACAGCATGCGCCAGTCCGCGCCTTCGAGCGCCCAGATCGTCGCGGCGGAGAGCGCGATGCCCATGCCCACGCCGGCGAAATACAGCGCCGAAAGGCCGTCGCGGCCTTTTTCCTGCAAACCTTCCAGCACAAGCGACGAGCCGCACACCAGCACGATGGCGCTCGCCACGCCGCCCGCCGTGCGCAATACGATGAAGGCGAGCGGCGAACTCACCGCCCCCATGGCCGCGGTCGTGAGCGCGCTGGCGAACAAGCCCGCGATCACCGCCGCGCGCAGCTGCTTCTTGACCAGCGAGGCCAGCGCGGCGCCCGCCAGATAGCCCGCGAAATTCGCCGACGCGATCCAGCCCGCCATCGCGTGGCCCAGCGACAACGCTTGCGCCATCGCAGGCAATATCGGCGTGTAGACGAACCGCCCAATGCCCATGGCGACGATGAGCGCAATCGCGCCTGCCCAGGCCCATTTTTGTGCGGAGAAATCGGTCATCGGATTGGACTATGCCACGGCGCACCATCGCCGGGCGGGCTTCGCGCGAGGTCTTTCTGCGTTCGATGCCAGCCTGCAAAAATAAACTTTTTCGGCGGGTCGAGATAGCAGGATTCGTAGAATATCATGTTTTATCAGCCTGTTAGATGGAATAAATCATTCCTGCATGAAGGTTAAAATGCCTTGACAGCGTCACGGTGGCCGGGTAGATTCGTCCCAATCCTCACAATTGTGTCTGCCCCGTCCGTGCAACGCGCGTGGCGCTGGCCCGTTGCTCTCTTGCGGCGTGCCGCGAAGGAGGCGTTCCATTCTCGATCGCGCA
>DASXFK010000097.1:0-5635 GCA_036489635.1 Rhizomicrobium sp.
ACCGTTATCGCGACTAACCTCGAAACCCATGAATACGGGCTCGATATCGCGGAGCGGTACAAGTTCGCGATTTACGATGCGATGCTGGTGGCCACAGCCGTGAAAGCCGGATGCCGAACATTCCATACAGAAGACCTGCATCACGGCCAGAAGATCGAGGGCCTGACAATCCGCAATCCGTTTCGCTAGCTCCCCGGCATCTTGAGTACGCGGCGGTCGGCGGCGGCGCGCAGGACGCTCCAGATTTTCTTTTCCGCGTCGCGTGCGCCTAGCGTTTCGATGTGCGTCTGCGCTTCGATCAGGAGTTTGCGCAGGCCGTGGTTGGCGGCGTCCAACGCTGAGATTTTCAGCGAGGCATCTTCGGCCTTCGCGGCAGCTTCGAGCTTTGTGCGTAGCGCGGCATCGTTCACGGCTCCCGCGATGTCGGCGAACAGAGCGCGCATGTCGGCGTTTTCGGCGGCGCGGATGTCGGCGGCGCGGTCGTATTCCTGGGCGCAGAACATCATCATGAAGCCGAGCAGCGAGGCGCTGCTTTGCGAATAGCTGGCCGGCAAGAGCGGCGCGATGGCGCCGATCAACTGCATCGCGCAGGTGTTCAGGATCTGATCGACTTCCGGCTTCATGCCAGCGCCCCCAGTTTGTCGGCCAGAACCTTGTTGTGGAAGGCGAGGCAGAACCAGCCGGAAAAGGCGTTCACCGCGTCGATGTTGCGGCCGTCGGAATATTCGCGCGCGGCGGAAATCCAGATCGCGGCTCCCTTGAGGCTGGCGAAGATTTCCCACCACCCCAGTGCGGCGCGATCGATTTTCAACCCACTGGCTTTTTCCCAAACGGCGAGCGCCGTCTCGCGTTCGAGCGTGCCGGCCGGATGCGCCGGATCGCCGTGGCTCCATAACGGATCGAGCGCCCAGCCCAGATCCTCCAGCGGATCGCCCAGATGCGTCATCTCCCAATCGAGGATGGCGCGGATGTTTCCTTCTGCATCGAAGAGGAAATTGCCGGTGCGGTAATCGCCATGCACGACGGAAATCTTTTGCGCGGGCGGTGGCGGGTTGCGTTTCAGCCAACGGATCGCGGCGCGCGCGATGGGCTGCGGCTCGCGCTCGTCCTCGTCGATCACCTTTTCCCAGCGTACGACTTCGTGCAGCGCGGCTTGCGCCGGCTCGCGCGCGCCTTCGAAATCCTCCACGCCCAGGGCGCGCGGGTCGGCGGCGGCGATCTTGCCCAGCACGGTAAAAAACTGTTCACCGATCTTCTCGCGGTGCGCGCGGTAAGGATCGGGCGCCATGATGGAGGCGACGGAACAGTTCTGCACTTCCTCCATGATGAAGAACGGGCGCTCCAGCGCCGCGCCGTCCAATTCCAAGGCAATCGGTTCCGGCACCGGCAGGCCCAGCTTGTGGAACGCCTGATAGGCGCGGAATTCGGCCGCGCGTTCCGTCTCGATCAGGCTCGCGGGCGGATCGCGCCGCAGGATCAGCGCGCGCTCGCGCCCATTGTAAGCGGCGCGGAAGCGATAGGTTTCGCGGCTGGCACCGCCGTGAATGCGGGCAAGACCGGTCACCGCCAGATCGCGTGCGCCGAGCTTGCCGGCGAGATAGGTCTGCAATCGCAGGGTGAGGTCTTCGCTCATGGCGCGAGGTCGAACATTTCCTTGAAGCCCGACGGGGCGTGCGGGCCGATGATGAGCTGCTCCAGCACGCCGCAGCCTTTGCGTTCGCCGTCAGGACCGGCGAGCGTGGCGTCGCAGAACGCCTGCACATGCAAAAAGCGCGGATCGTTCTCGTTCACCTTCGCGGTTTCGTATTCATCGTAGCCCAGCGCGTTCTCGCCCTTGTAATGGCCGTGGCCCCAATCGGGATTCATGTAGCCGATGCCGGACATGTAGAAATTGAATTTCGGGGTCAGCATCGCGCGCCATTTGCGGTTCTGCGGATCGACGGTCTCGATCGCGGCGCGGTTGGCATGGCGCGTGCCGGGTTTGAAACCGAGCTCGCTGTGACAGCTCACCATATGCACGGCCTCGGCTTCGCCCAACCCGCCCATGACGGAGGCGGTGTTCCACGGCTTGCCGCCGGCTTCGGCGTTGTTGTGATAGAGCATGAAGCGGTCTTCGAAATTGAGCGGCGCCCACAGCCAATAGAATTGCGGCATCCGCGGCGGCGCCACGCCTTGCGGATCGGCAAGCCCGATGGGCCGCACGCCCCAGGAACGGTCGCGCGTGCCGACATATTGCTGAGACGACACCGCGATGCGCTTGCCTTTGATTTCGATGAAGCCTTCGTAAGCGCCGTTCTGCGTCAGCCGCGTGTAATCCATGAAGGTGCGCGGGCCCTGGCGGAAGGTGAAGCGCGGCTCTTCCACCGCCAGCGCGCGCCGGGTGAACACCAGATCGCAGCCGATGCCGTGTTCGTTTGCGTCCACGCGCACGCGCAGCCGGCAAAGCGGCGCGATCACCTCGATGGCAATGGGGCCGACGCGCGTGTCCATGCGCTCCATGTTCAGAAGGCGCGAGGCATGGAGGTTGTGCTGCACGCCGTCCACGATCAGCGAGAACGACGCATCCATCACGTTCAGATGTGGATAGACGCCCAAAGCGGCGGCGAAGAAGACGCTGCCATCGGGCGTGTAGCCGTTAAAGAAATAGCGGTCGTAGAAATTGCGGTCCGTGCCCGCCGTGGCGATCGGCTCCGGCAATTGATGGATGGGGTAATCGTCGCCCTTGGTGAGCATGTCGCGCCCGCTGATTTTTGGTCAGCGTGGCAGAGCCGAATGCCTAGAGCAACTCGTCGTCGTCCTCGTCGAGAATCAGGGCGCGATGCTGGCGGCGCAACGCGCGGCGCGCGCGCCAGCGCTGAATGCGCGGGCTGTCGCCTAACGTTACGGCACCCACGGGAATCGTCGCCAGATAGAGCAGCAATGTCGAGGTCAGCGTCGACCACGGGAACATGATCGCAAGGCCCAGCACCACACCCACAAAGCCGATCACAGGAACACGCAAGCGGCGCGGAATGTGAACATGCTTCACCGACAATGTCGGCACCCGGCTCACCATCAGGCACGAGGTCAAGGTGATCATTCCGGCCGACAGAATCGGATCGCGGAAGAAGGGATCGTGGAATTGAAAGCTGATCAGCATGGGAATGAAGATCAGGCAGGCGGCGGCGGGCGTTGGCAATCCGGTAAAATGCGGCGCGGGCCCGGCGCTCTGATCCGGATCTACGCTTTCGACATTGAAACGTGCCAAGCGAAGCGCGCTGCACGAACAGAAGAACAGAACCAGCGCCCAACCGGCGAGCCCCGCATCGTGCAGCGTCCACATGTAGATGAGCAGCGCCGGCGCGACGCCAAAATTCACCAGATCGGCCAGCGAGTCCAGCTGTGCCCCCATCAGCGAATTGGCTTTCAGCATCCGCGCGACGCGGCCGTCGAGCGTATCGAGAATCGCGGCACACACGATGGCGGCCAAGGCGCCACGCCAATCCTCCGCAAAGGCGAAGCGAATGGAGGTGAGGCCCGCGCACAGCGCCAGCAAGGTGATCGCACTGGGGATCATTTTCGTAACGCGCATCTGGCTGGTGCGATCGAGGCGCGACTTCAGCTGGGCGCCAATTCCGCGAGGATTGTCTCGCCCGCCGTCACGGTTTGTCCGGGCTTTGCCAGCACGCGTGCGCCGGCCGGCAAATATACGTCCAGCCGGCTGCCGAATCGAATAATCCCAAAGCGATCGCCACGACATACGTCTTCACCGTCCTTGAGGTCGCATTTGATGCGCCGCGCCACCAAACCGGCGATCTGCACAACCGCCAACTCCACCCCCGCAGGCTTCATCCGAAGCCTGACCGCCATCCGCTCATTGTCCTCGCTTGCTTTATCGAAGGAGGCGTTAATGAACTTGCCTGGCCGGTAGGCCAGAGCGGTGACAGTCCCATTACACGGAATCCGGTTCACATGCACGTTGAACACGTTCATGAAAATACTGAGCCGAATCAACGGCGTAGGGCCAAGGCCAAGCTCCGCCGGCGGCGCCGCCTCGACGAGGGGCAGCATTTTGCCGTCTGCCGGGCTCAAAATCAGGTTTTCCCCCGCCGGTGGGGTGCGCTCCGGATCGCGGAAAAATGCCACCACCCAGACCAGCAGCGGCAGGATGACCCATCCCAGCCAGGGCAGGAAGGCGAATGCCACAAGGTCGATCCCGGCCGCAACAGCGATATAGGGCCAGCCCTCGCGATGAATGGGAATGCGCAAATCCGCTGCCTTCAAAAAGGGGCCGGGGGAATAGGCCGCTATCGTGGCGGATGCAAGGCACCCAAGGAAGGACGGAGGAAAGGATTTTGCCCTATAGCCATTGCGGGCCGGGCTTGGCCCAAGTATCAACCCGCGTTCCGGAATGCCGCCTTAGCTCAGCCGGTAGAGCACATCATTCGTAATGATGGGGTCGCGTGTTCGAGTCACGCAGGCGGCACCACCTTCTCCAATCCACGCCTGGCTTTTTCCCCTTTGTGAGAGCGAAGGTTCGGGCAATGAAAACTCCGTGGAAGCAAGATCGAAGCACTGAAAACAAGCGCGCACTGCCATACGGTCACGCTTTCGAACCCATCGCTTCGACCGAAATACCGCTCTGTGATGGACGCAGCTGACCTTCTGGGCGGAGTGACGAGACCCGCGAATAAACGTGTCTCTCATTCAAATCGCCCGTTGTTTCAAGATGCTTCTTATCCACTTCCTCGACGGGCAGTGCTGAACTTCATCTCGACACCGGGCCCAACGCGAAGCGCTCACGGGCTTTCAGAACAGGACGCCTGCTTCGAGCAGGAGCCTCATTTGCGCAGTCTTGTCGAGGTTGGGGCCGAATGCCGTTCCCGGCGTCGCGTCGCCGATGCCGACATAAGAGGCTTCGGCACGGGCGAAAAAGATGCCGTTCTGGTATGTCGGAGTGATAGTCAGCGACCACGCGCGGCTTCCCGCGCCATATAGCACGTTCGGCGCGCCATTCGATGGGCTCCCGGTCGCCTGCGTGTATTCCACCCGGCCACCAACCCTCCAATTCTGAGTCAGGGCGTAATCGGCGAGGATCGCGGCGGCATATGTTGATGCACCACGCTCTATGCCCAAAGCGGCATTCGCGGGAATATGCGAGTACTGAAAATAGGGACTGACGGTCCATGAGCCTGATGTGTGCGCATAGATCAGGTCGTAGATTTGTCCGTTGTTCTGGAGAAGTGGCGTGGCCGTATCCGCATGCGCAGTTCGGCCCAAATTGCCGCCGCCGACCAGAGTAAATGTGTCTTGAGCGTCGACCGCATACGCCAGAGAAGCCGACACCCAATTGAATCGATCTGAGTAAAAACCATCATTCCAGGACAGAGCGAGGCTGAAAGGCCCCGCGGTGTAGTTGCCTTGAATGCCTTGGCTCACTGCCGGTTCCTGATTCCAAAGCAACCCGCGTTCAATGTTCATGTTCTCGAAGGTGAATGTATATTCGCTCCCGATCAGCGTCGGCAGCTTTCCTATCTCGATCGAAAAATCGTCGGCAGGTGCGATTTTGATGAATGCCTGCGGGACGAAGCCGTAGAGATCGTTCGACGCGCGATCCGACTTGAGATAGACGGAACCAAGAGACGGAAGGGAATAG
>DASXFK010000115.1:0-9690 GCA_036489635.1 Rhizomicrobium sp.
CATCCAGACGCAGGCGATCCCGCTCGTGCTGTCGGGCCGCGACGTGCTGGGCATCGCCCAGACCGGCACCGGCAAGACCGCCGCGTTCGGCTTGCCGCTGTTGCAGAAGCTTAGCGAGAACCGCGTCGCCGCCGGGCCGCATGGCGTGCGCGCGCTTATCCTCGCGCCGACGCGCGAACTGGCCGTGCAGATTCATGACAGCCTGAAGGTCTATGGCCAGCATCTGAAGCTGCGCCATGCCGTGATCCTCGGCGGCGTCAACGAGAACCGCCAGATCGAGGCGATGCGCCACGGCGTCGATGTCCTCGTCGCCACGCCGGGCCGGTTGCTCGATCTCGTCAACCGCAAGCATGTGCGCCTCGGCGCGGCCTCGCTGCTGGTGATCGACGAAGCCGACCGCATGTTCGACATGGGCTTCATCCGCGATGTGCGCAAGATCGTCGGCCATCTGCCGCGCCAGCGCCACTCGATGCTGTTCTCCGCCACCATGCCCAAGGAAGTGGCGCATCTGGTGAACGAGGTGCTGCACGATCCGGTACGCGTTGAGGTGACGCCCGCGAAAATGACGGCGGATCTGATCGAGCAACGCGTCTATTTCGCGGAAGTGAAAGACAAGCGCGATCTGCTGCACAATCTTCTGGGCGACGCCGCCATGAGCCGCGTGATCGTGTTCACGCGCACCAAGCACGGCGCCAACAAGGTGGCCGATCAGCTTGAGAAATCCGGCATCCGCGCCGACGCGATCCACGGCAACAAGTCGCAGAACGCGCGCCAGCGTGCGCTGGAGGATTTCCGCGCCGGGCATATCCGCGTATTGGTGGCGACCGATATCGCCGCGCGCGGCATCGACATCGACGGCATCAGCCATGTGGTGAATTACGAGCTGCCGAACATCGCGGAAAGCTATGTCCACCGCATCGGCCGCACCGCGCGCGCCGGCGCGAACGGCATCGCGATCTCGTTCTGCGCCAGCGACGAGCGCCCTTACTTGCGCGATATCGAGCGCCTGGTGAAACAGCCGATCAAGGTGATCGGCGATATGCCCGCGCCAATCGCCGTGCACAAGCAGCCGCAGCAGCATCGCAAGCCCGACCACGCCAAGCCGCGCGGCAACAAGCGCCGCCGTTTTCGCGGCAACGCCAACCGCCGCGCGGCTTGAAGCGCGGCGGCTATTTGCTCAACGCGGGGCCTTCGTCGAAGAACCAAAGCTCGGTGCCGGGCCAATATGTCGAGCCACCCTTCGGCGGCTGATAGGACAGCACGTTGTTGGTCGTGGTATCGGCGAACGAAACGTTCGTGCCGGCGTCGGTCATGGTCAGGCTCTCGCTTGTCCCAGCGTGAACGTCGCCGGGGGAATAGAGCGTGCCGTTTGCCAGCAGCACATGGCACGCAAGCCACGCCTGATAGACATAGTTCGTCAGCGTGGCCTCCTTCCCGTTTATGGAGGGACGCTCCACGATCCATTCCGCGGAGTTGCCTTTCAGCTGCGTGCCGGACGGAGCGTTGAAGGCGAGCGATGACGCCACACCGGTCGTCTCGTCTGCGATATAATAGTGTCCACCGGTGGGGGATGTGTTCCAGACATAGACATAGAGCAGATCGCCCGGATGGATGGTGAAATTCTTGATGTCGATCTCGTTCTGGGGAAACCATTCGTACCACACCGCGTAGGTCGCGGTGGTCTTTTTGCTTTTGCATGTCGCATCGGCTCTGATTCCGGCCTGCAGAACGTCGCTGCTGCCCGATCCGTCTATGCCGACCCATTCGGAGGAGTTGACGGAGGCGGTGGAGCATTTTCCAAACGCCTGCTGCGCCACCGGCACGGTGAATGTCGCGAAGATATAGGTCTTGGCGGCCTTGAACGGATCGGTGTTGTCCGAGACGACATAGCCGCTCCAGTTGCCGCTGGTTGAGCCGGTGACCGCTCCGCTAGCCGATGGCACGCCGTGGGTTGCGAGCTTCTCGGGCCCGTTGACGATTTTCGTCGCCTGCAGTTGCGGCACGATGCGCGTGACCGGGCGCGTGACGACTCTTTCCCACTGCGCATAGGCGCCAGGCGCTTTTCTCGGATCAGGCCGTGGCGGAAAGCCGTAAGCATCGAGCTGCGCGTCGGAAGCGGTGACGGGATTGAAGTGCGCGGGTGGCGTCAGGGCTACCTGTGCGTAAGGCACCGCGCAGGTGTGGCAGACACCGAATTCGTCCACGGCCTGGGCGTTCGCGGCAGGACTGAACGCGAAGAAAGCTAAGGCCGCGGATGCCAAAAGAATTTTGGATGGTACGGCGCGCATGAATTCTCCGTTGCTAGAGGCGCGCAAAAATAGTCTCCGGGCGGCCCCGGCGCATAGTGCAATCGCATTATGATCCCGCCTTCGTGGGCGTATCAATCGCCCTTCAACACCGCCGTCGCCTGATCGAGCCTTGCGGAATAGGCGTTCAGCGCGTCGGCGGTGAGTTTCATGTAGGGCGCGACGTCGCTCCAGCGCTGTTCCTCGATGGCCTCGCGGATGCCCGGAATTGTCTTCACGCCGTAGCCGGTGAAACGGCCGGGCGCGTAGATCAGGTTCTTGTACCAGGTTCGGCCGGGCAGGCCGTTATCCGGCGCCAGCGTTTGCGGAAGCGTCTGCATCAGCGACCACAGTTTGCCGCGTGCGTCCGGCGAAAGCTTCGCGGCACCGTTCGCGAACGCGTTGTCGTAGTTCTTCGCGGCTTCCTTCAGTTTCGCCACCGCGTCGTCCATCGGCGCGAAGTCGAATTTCGGCACGGGCTGCAGCGCCGTCGGCAAGCCGCTGGTCTTGGTCGGATCGGCGGTCAGCCGATACACCCGATCGGCGAGCAGCTTGGCCTGCGTCTCCTGCGTTTTGCGCTTCCCGTCGGCCAGCTTCTTCACATCCGCGAGATAGCCGGAGACTTCATTGGCGAAACTGGTTTCGCGCACGACAGGCAGCTCGGTGTCGGCGAGCCGCAGCACCACGCGGCCGATGGTCTTGGTCAGCAGCGCCGTATAGACGAAGCCAGGGTCGATCCATTTCACGCGATATTCGTAGGTGTCGTAGCGCGAGTGATAGACGCCGCCCTCTCCACCTTCGCCGCCGAAACCGAAGTCTAGCGCGGCAAGGCCGAGGTGCTCCAAAAAGCTGGAGTAGTCGGAGCCGGAGCCTAATGCTTCGATGGGGCTATCGTTCGCCGGATCGGCGACGTCTTTCGCCTCCTCTTTGGCGCGCTCGCTGGCATCGGGTTCGCTCGCGCGCAGGCGCATTTCAGCGCGGCGGCGCGCTTCGATGGAGACATTCGTCTCGGGATCGGTGACGTCGTCGGCGACGGTGTTGACGAAATGCTCCAGATCCTGATTGCCGCCCGCGCCGAAGAAGCCGCGGCCCGTGTCGTCGGTGTTGATATAGACGACAGCCTTCTGCTTCAGCTCATCGGCATGGGTTTCCGCCCATTCGGTCGAGCCGAGCAGACCGGGCTCTTCGCCATCCCAGCTCGCGAAGACAAGCGTGCGCTTGGGGCGCCAGCCTTGCTTCACCAGATCGCCGATGATGCGCGCTTCTTCCAGCAGCGACACCTGACCGGACAGCGGATCGCTGGCGCCGAACACCCAGCCGTCGCGATGATTGCCGCGCACGACCCACTGATCGGGATATTCGCTGCCTTTCATCGTGGCGATGACATCGTAGATCGTCTTCTGGCTCCAGTCCGATTTCACCACCAGATGCACGCTCGCCGTGCTCGGTCCCACGCGATAGGTGAGCGGCAGCGCACCGCGCCAGTTCGCCGGAACCGTGCGGCCATCGAGCGATGCCAGCAAAGGCTGCGCGTCCGCGTAGGAAATCGGGATCGCGGGAATCTTCAGAATGACGGGCGATTCCTCGCGCGTCAGGCGCTTGGCATCCGGCGTGGCGCCGACACCGGGCGTCAATGGATCGCCGGCATAGGTTGTCATGTCCTCGACAGAGCCGCGCTGGATTCCGTGCGGCGGGCGGGCAGGGCCGTTCGGGTAGGTCGCGTCCACCGCATAGCCGTCATCCTTGGGATCGGAATAGACGATGCAGCCGATGGCGCCGTGATCGTAAGCCAGCTTCGGTTTCAAGCCGCGCCAGCCCGCGCCGTAACGCGCGATCACGATCTTGCCCTTTACGCTGACGCCAAGGCGCTGCAGCTCTTTGTAATCGTCCTGCATGCCGTAATTCACATAGACCAGCGGCGCGGTGACATCGCCATCGCCTTGATAAGCAAAGTAGGCGGGCAGGCCGGGCGATTTCGCCCGGGCGCTGGTGTCGCCGGGGATCGGCGGCTCGGTGAGCATCGCGTGGAACGGCTTTTTGCCGAGCAGCGTCACCTCTTCATGGATCGGCGTGGGATACAGAACGGAGAACGTCTCGATATGCGCGTCCCAGCCGAATTTCTGGAACTGCGCCAATTCCCATTCCGCGTTCGCCTTGTCGTGCGGCGCGCCGACATTGTTGGGCTCCGACGCCATCGCCTTGTCCCACGCCATCATCTCGGCGGGCTTGACGTCCGCATCGAAGGCTTTTTCGAGCGCGGCCTGATGCGGCGCGGCGGTTTGCGCCTCGGCAGCGATCACGGCGGCCGAAGACAACAGAAAACACGCGGTGAGCACGGTGATGCGAGACATCGATGAGCTTCCCCAGCTGAAAGGCACTGCACGACATGCTAACGGTATCGCAGCGCGCGCACATTCATCATTGCGTGAGCCGGCATGCGCGCTAAAGTCGCGGGCATGGCAGGCAGTCAGGACTTCGCGAGCGACCCGCGCAACGCGCGCGCGCGGCTGTGGCTCAACGGCGCATTGGTGCCGCGCGAGGAGGCCAAGGTCTCGGTGTTCGACGCCGGCTTCGTGCTGGGCGACGGCGTGTGGGAAGGCATCCGGCTGCACAATGGCGCATTCCTTTTCCTCGATGCGCATCTGGATCGCTTGTACGAGGGCGCGCAAAGCATCGCGCTCGATATCGGCCTCAGCCGCGAGGCGATGAAGGCCGCGCTGCGCCAGACGATCGACGCAAACGCGATGACGAGCGGCGTGCATATCCGCCTGATGGTGACGCGCGGCCTCAAGAAGGCGCCCAATCAGGATCCGCGCAACGCGCTCGGACAGCCGACCGTCGTCATCGTCGCCGAACACAAGGAGCCGAGCGAAGAGATCGTCACCCAGGGGCTCAAGCTCTTCACCTCGACCATTCGCTGCAGCGGCGCAGACATGTTCGACATGCGGCTCAACTCGCACAGCCGCCTGGCGCTGGTGCGCGCGCTGCTGGACGTGATCCCCAAAGGCGCGGACGAGGCGCTGATGCTCGACCCGCATGGCTTTGTGTCGAGCTGCAACGCGACCAATTTCTTTTTCGTGCGCGGCAGCGAAGTTTGCACTTCGACTGGCGAATACTGCTTCAACGGCATCACGCGGAGCAATGTCATCGCGCTGTGCCGGGCGAACGATATTGCGCTGCGCGTCGGCAATTTCACGCTCGCCGATGTGGCGCGAGCGGACGAAGCGTTCGTCACCGGCACTTTCGGCGGCCTCACGCCCGTCCGCGAGATCGACGGGCGCAAGCTTCCGGAAGTATTGCCGGGGCCGCTGACAAAGACGTTGCGCGATCTCTACGCCAAGTTGAAAGACGACGATGCGGCGCGCTGAACCCATCCGCGTCGCGATGTGGTCGGGGCCGCGCAACATTTCCACCGCGATGATGCGCAGCTTCGAGAACCGCGAGGACGCCGCGGTCATCGACGAGCCGTTCTATGCCGCCTATCTGGCCGCCACCGGCCTCGATCATCCGCTGCGCGACGCCGTGCTGGCTTCGCAGCCGACCGATTGGCGCGCTGTGGTCAAGCAGTTGCTGGGCGCCGTGCCCGGCGGGCGGCCCATTTTCTACCACAAGCACATGACGCATCACATGCTGCCCGGCTTCGGGCGCGACTGGATCGGACGATGCCGCAATGCTTTCCTCATCCGCGCGCCGCAAGAGGTGCTGGCCTCTTATGCCGAAAAGCGCGGCGAGGTGACGCTTGCCGATATCGGCTTCGTGCAGCAGCGCGAGCTTTTCGAACGCGAAGCCGACCGCCTCGGCCGCGCGCCGCCGGTGATCGAAAGCAAGGATGTCCTGCGCGCGCCGCAAGCAGCGCTCACGGCGCTATGTATTTCGCTCGACATTCCGTTCTCGCAACGCATGCTTGCGTGGCCTGCAGGGCGCAGGGCCAGCGACGGCGTGTGGGCGCCGGCCTGGTACGATGCCGTCGAGCGGTCCACGGGCTTTGCCGCGTCGCCCACGCCGCCGAGAACATTAAACAGCGTCCATCAAGTCCTCGCCGACGCAGCCCGCCCGCATTATGAGCGGCTCGCCGCGCACAGGCTCGCGCTTGCGTGATCGAACCCGCGTTTGAACGCGGCGGATCGAGACGCTAGGTTGCGCAGCCTTGCGCAATCCATTGGGGGAAATCATGTCCGTCATCCGCGTTGCCGCGCTTAGCGCCGCTCTTGCCGCCGTTGCCTCGCTCGCCGCTGCGGCGCCGCCCCCGGCCGGGGTCACGACCGGCGTCAAACTGGGCGACATCGACCGCTCCGTTGTGCCGGGCGACGATTTCTTCAGCTATGCGAACGGCGATTGGATCAAGAGCCACGAAATCCCCGCCGACCGCGCCGGCTTCAGTCCCTCGGTGGAGCTTATCGACAAGACGAGCGAGCAGGTGCGCGGGCTAATCCAGGATGCGGCGAAAGCCAATCCCGCGCCGGGCTCGAACGCGCAGAAGGCCGGCGATTATTATGCCAGCTACATGGACGAAGCCGGTATCGAGGCGAAAGGTCTGGCGCCGCTGAAGCCGCAAATGGACCGCATCGCCGCGATCAAGGACAAGGCCTCACTCTCGGCCTATCTCGGCAGCACTTTGCGCTCCGACGTGGACATGCTGAACGCCACGAATTTGTTCACCGATCACGTCTTCGGCGTGTGGATCACGCAGGCCTTCGAGGATCCCAGCCACAACGTGCCGTACTTCGTGCAAGGCGGCCTCGGCATGCCCGATCGCGACTACTATCTGTCGCAGACGCCCAAGATGGCGGCGATCCGCGCCAAATATCCGGCCCACGTCGCAGCGTTGTTGAAGCTCGCGGGCGTGGCCGATGCAAACGCCAAGGCCGCGAAAATCGTCGAGCTGGAGACCGCGATCGCGCGGGCGCATGTCAGCCGCGCGGAGTCCGAAGACGTTCACAAGGCGGACAATCCGTGGAAGCGTGCGGACTTCGCGGCCAAAGCGCCCGGCATGGACTGGAATGCCTATTTCCAGTCCGCCGACATGGCCGATCAGCAGGACTTCATCGTCTGGCAGCCGAGCGCCGTGACCGGCGAATCCGCGCTGGTGGCCAGCACGCCTGTCGACGTATGGAAGATCTATCTGCTCTATCATCTGCTCAACCATTATTCGAGCGTGCTGCCCAAGGCGTTCGTGGATGAGCGGTTTGCCTTCTACGGCACGACGCTTTCGGGCACGCCGCAGAACCAGCCGCGCTGGAAGCGCGCCATCGCCGCGACCAAT
This sequence comes from Rhizomicrobium sp., assembly GCA_036489635.1. Classification (GTDB taxonomy): domain Bacteria; phylum Pseudomonadota; class Alphaproteobacteria; order Micropepsales; family Micropepsaceae; genus Rhizomicrobium. The sequence goes on from DASXFK010000115.1 coordinate 7,549, forward strand.
GGGGCGCTGGGGCAGGTGGTCGGCAAGCTCTACGCCGACAAATACTTCCCGCCGGCGGCGAAAGCGAAGATCGAGGCGCTGGTCCACGATCTGCTCGTCGCCTATCACGCGCGCATCTCGAACCTGACGTGGATGTCGCCGCAAACCAAAGAGAAAGCGCTGGCCAAGCTCGCCACCTTGCGCGTCGGCGTTGGCTATCCCGACAAGTGGATCGACTATTCCGCGCTCACGATTGTGCGCGGCGATGCGCTGGGCAACATGCAGCGCGCGGAGATGTTCGATTACCGGCGCAATCTGGCCAAGCTGCATGGACCGATCGACCGCGGCGAGTGGGTGATGGATCCGCAGACGGTGAACGCGGTGAACCTGCCGCTCGACAACGCGCTGAACTTTCCCGCCGCGATCCTGCAGGCGCCGTTCTTCGATGCCAAAGACGATCCGGCGCACAATTACGGCTCCATCGGCGCGGTGATCGGCCATGAGATCAGCCACAGCTTCGACGATCAGGGCAGCCAGTTCGACGCGCAAGGAAAGCTCGCCAACTGGTGGACGCCGGCGGATGCGGCGCATTTCAAGGCGGCGTCGGCGAAGCTGGTGGCGGAGTTCAACGCCTATCATCCGTTCCCCGATCTGGCGGTGAACGGCCAGCAGACGCTGAGCGAGAACATCGCGGACGTGGCCGGCCTTTCCGCCGCGCATGACGCCTACATGCTCTCGCTGCATGGCAAGCCCGCGCCGGTGATCGACGGCATGACCGGCGATCAGCGCTTCTTCCTGTCGTTCGGCCAGAGCTGGTGCATGAAGTATCGCGAGGCGGCGCTGCGCCAGCAGATACAGACCGACGGCCACGCCCCCGACATGTACCGCGCCGACACGGTGCGCAATCTGGACGCCTGGTATCCGGCGTTCAACGTGAAGCCCGGCCAGAAGCTCTATCTGGCGCCAGCCGACCGGGTGCAGGTCTGGTAGTAGTGAATAGGGGGTAGAGAGTAGCGAACCGGGTACGCAACGAAGTCTACCCGCTACTCACTATTGCCCACTCACCCATTCGGTAACCTTAATGCGGCCCGTCAATGCGGATTGGTTGCGGGCCTCAGGGCCGAGGTGTCGAGTACGCCGGGCTCGTCCCAGGCGCCTTCCGGACGCACGATCACATAGGGATCGCTCATCATCGTGATGGCTTCCGAATGCGGTTCGAGGTCGGCGCAGACTTCGACATATTCGTGGTCCGAGAACACCAGCGGGAAGTTCTTCTGCAGCGGCTCCAGCCCGAAGCGCCGCCAGAAATGCAGCAGGCGCTTTTGCGCATGGCCATAGAGCTTGCGGTAACCTTTACGCCGCGCGATCTCGATGCCGGCATTGACCACCACCTTGGCGATCAGCGTGCGGCGGAACCGCGGCAGCACGGCGAGGCGCTCCATCTTCGCGAATTCCGCGAAATAGCGCATGCGGATGCACGCGGCGGCGATGCCGTCCACATAGCCCAGCACATGCGTGGCGCAATAGTCGTTGCCGTCGAACTCTTCCTCGTACGGACAATCCTGTTCGCTCATGAAGACGGCCGCGCGCAATGCGAAGACTTTCGCGATGGCGTCCGGAGTCGAGGCGATAATCGCCTGGCATTTCTGTCTCATCACACCCACCCGTTTTACCGACCCAACAAACCGTGCTTACCCAGGCACGGCACTGCTCACTTCCGGGTCCAGCCGGAAAAGATCGCCCAATCCAAAATCGCTCGGCCGCGCGCTGACGAAGCCGTAATGCTTGATCGTGTTGAGGCCGCCCAAGGTGCCGGCCTTGGCGTAGATCGGCACGCCGCCGTAAAGGTCCTTGCCCAAGGCGCGCGCCACCAGCGGCGTCGCCAGCCGCGCCACCCGGCGGGCGACCAGCGCCCACACATAGATGATCGTCGGACGCTCGCCTGCGTTGCAGAGCTGCGACATATCAGGATTCAAAGCATCGAAGGTTCCCGTCTCCAGCGCCTTTTCGCCCGCCGCGTTGATATGGAGAAAGCCATAGTAACCAACGAATTTGGCGTCTTCCGCGGCTGTGTCCTCGGGCATGTAATACACGCCCCAGAAGGTATCGGGGTTGTGTTTATACACTGCTTGCACAAGGTCCAGCGCCGCGACTTCGGCGCCG
>DASXFK010000134.1:0-11857 GCA_036489635.1 Rhizomicrobium sp.
CAGCAATGAAACTCGCCAGCGCTTCGTCCTTGGATCGGCTGCTCGCTTTGCTGATGGTGTTCACCGCGTCCGCGATGACATCCGTATCGGTGTAGCCGGGACATACCGCGTTGACGGTGATGCCCGTCTTCGCCAGCTCCAGTGCGAGTGCTTTGGTCAAGCCCACCACGGCATGTTTCGCGGCGACATATGCGCTGACATAGCGATAGCCGATCAGCCCCGCGGTACTGGCGATATTCACGATGCGGCCATGGCCAACAGCTTTCATCCCCGGCAGCACAGCCTGGATACAATGTACCGTGCCCATCAGATTGAGATCGATCGTTTCACGCCAGGATTGCAGCGATGTCTTTTCGAACGCCGCCGACTTCACGCCGCCGGCATTATTCACCAGTAGCGACACCGGCCCGGCGTCTCGAATAGCATTCTGCACCGCATCCAAATCGGTGACATCGGCAACGATGAATTGGGCGCCTTCCATTTCGCGCGCGGCGGCGTCCAGTTTGGCCTTGTTGCGGCCCAGAATGGTGACCGCCCAACCCGTTTCGCCAAGCGCCCGCGCTGTCGCCAGGCCTATGCCGCTTCCGCCCCCCGTAACCAGCGCCTGTCGTCCGTTTCGCGCCACGCGCACCCTCCCTTGAGCCGGAAAACAGTCTAAGCTTCTGGCGAAGCGCAGCAAGCAGTCGGCCGCAATGGACCCCAGAACTTTCACGCCCAAGCATTTCCTTTGGCAATTCGCCGACGGCATCGCGACCGTCACGCTCAACCGGCCGGAGCGGAAAAATCCGCTGACATTCGAATCCTACGCAGAGATGCGCGATACGTTCCGCGCGCTGGTTTACTTGAAGGACGTGAAAGCGGTCATCGTGCGTGGTGCGGGCGGCAATTTCTGCTCCGGCGGCGATGTGCACGAGATCATCGGCCCGCTGGTGAAGATGGACATGACCGGACTGATGGCCTTCACCCGCATGACCGGCGATCTGGTGAAGGCGATGCGCGGCTGCCCGCAACCGATTATCGCTTCTGTCAACGGCGTGTGCGCGGGCGCCGGCGCGATCATGGCAATGGCATCGGATATCCGCCTCGCATCGCCCGACGCCAAGACGGCGTTCCTGTTCAATCGCGTGGGGCTCGCCGGCTGCGACATGGGCGCGTGCGCGATCCTGCCGCGCATCATCGGCCATGGCCGTGCATCGGAGTTGCTGTTCTACGGCCGCAACATGAGCGCGGAGGAAGGCGAGCGCTGGGGCTTCTTCAACAAGGTGGTGAGCGCGTCGGAACTGGAAAGCGAAACGCAGGTGTGGGCGTCACGGCTCGCGAACGGCCCGGCGTTCGCGAACGGCATGACCAAGAACCAGCTCAACATGGAATGGAGCATGCCACTCGACATGGCGATCGAGGCCGAAGCGCAGGCGCAGGCGATCTGCATGCAGACGCAGGATTTCGAGCGCGCCTACAACGCGTTCGTGGCGAAACAGCAGCCGGTGTTCGAGGGCAATTGATGCGCGTGTTGCAACCGGAAGGCTGGCCGCGCCCGCGCGGATATGTGAACGGCATCGAAGCCGAAGGACGGATGATTTTCGTCGCCGGGCAGATCGGCTGGGATGCGGAAGAAAAATTCCGATCATCCGATTTCGGCGAACAGTTTCGGCAGGCGCTGGTCAATACACTGGCGGTACTGAAAGAAGCATCAGCAGGCCCGGAGCATATCGTGCGCATGACATGGTTTATCACCAGCCGCGATGAATACATGGCGTCGCTCGCCAAGCTTGGCGCAGCATGGAAAGAATTGATGGGCCGCAACTATCCTACAATGGCGGTGATCATCGTGTCGGGGCTTGTCGAGCGCGAAGCCAAGATCGAAATCGAAACCACAGCGGTGATCCCGCGCTGATGGCGAAGCCGTTCAAGATCGCGATTGTCGGCGGCGGACCGGGCGGGCTGTATCTGGCGCTGCTCGCCAAAAAGGCGCGGCCGGACTGGCAGATCGACGTTTATGAGCAAAACCGCGCCGACGATACCTTCGGCTTTGGCGTGGTGTTCTCCGACGAGACGCTCGAGGAATTCCTCAGCCGCGATGCGGAGTCTTACGCCGCGATCAGCAATGCCTTCGCTTACTGGGACGACATCATCATCCGCTACAAGGGCAGCGAAATCCGCTGCGGCGGCAACGGGTTTGCAGGTTGCTCGCGGCTCATCTTGCTGAAAATTCTGCAACGGCGCTGCGAAGAGGTCGGCGTGGGGTTGCATTACAACACGCACGTCGAAGACCTGTCGCGTTTCGCCGATTGCGATGTGATCGTTGGAGCGGACGGCATCAACAGCCGCATCCGCGAGACGCACAAGGAATTCTTCAAGCCGTCCCTGCAACTCAAGACCAACAAGTTTACCTGGCTGGGTTCCACACGCCCGCTGGATGGCTTCACCTTCTTCTTTAAGCAGACGCCACACGGCCTGATATGCGCACACACCTATCAATACGAGCCCGGCCATTCGACCTGGGTGATGGAGACGAGTCCGCAGACATGGTCCGCGTTCGGCTTCGACAAGCTTGGCGAGGAGGAAAGCGCGCGGCTGCTGGAGAAGATCTTCGCAGACGAGCTGCAAGGTCACACGCTCATCACCAACCGTTCGCTGTGGCGCAACTTCCCGCGCGTGTTCTGCGAGACATGGTGGCACAAGAATATTGTGCTGTTGGGCGACGCGAAAGCCACGGCGCATTTCTCCATCGGCTCGGGCACCAAACTCGCGATGGAAAGCGCCATCGCCCTCTGCGATGCGTTGCTGGAGCATGGCGAGAAATCCGTCGAGGCGGCATTCCGCGCTTATGACAAAGCGCGGCGCACCGAAGTGCAGATCACGCAGCACAACGCCGATGTAAGCCTCGCATGGTTCGAGCACATGGAACGCTCGAACGACATGAAGCCCATGCAGTTTGCCATGGTGGTGATGTGCCGCGCGAAGAGCATCACCTGGGACAATCTTGTGGTACGCGATGAAGCATTCGTCCGCGCTTTCGAGGACGAGTGGTACCAGACCTATTTCGAGGAAACCGGGATCGATTGCCGCAAAGCGCGGCCGACGCCGATGTTTACGCCGTTCAAGCTGCGCGGGATGACGCTCGCGAACCGCGTCGTCGTTTCGCCGATGGACCAATATTCGGCGCGGGACGGCGTGCCGAACGACTGGCACTTCACCCATTACACCTCTCGCGCGATGGGCGGCGCCGGACTTGTCTATGTCGAGATGACGTGCCCCTCCGCCGACGCGCGTATCTCGCCCGGCTGCACGGGCCTGTGGAATGACGCGCAGGAAAAAGAATTCAAGCGCATCGTTGATTTCGTGCACGAACATTCCGGCGCGAAGATAGCCATGCAGCTCGGCCATGCCGGGCGCAAAGGCTCCACGCAACTGGGTTGGGAGATGGCGGATCACCCGCTGCCGGGTTCCGGCGAGAACTGGCCCGTCTATTCGGCCTCACCGTTGCCTTACATGAAGGACGTGAGTCCCAAGCCCGCCGAACTTGACCGTAAGGCAATGGATCGCATCAAGGCGGAGTTTGTGCAGGCAGCCGAGCGCGCGGATCGCGCCGGCTTCGACATGCTGGAGCTGCATTGCGCGCACGGCTATTTGTTCGCGAGCTTTCTGTCGCCGCTCACCAACAAGCGCGCGGATGAATATGGCGGCGGCATCGAGAACCGCGTCCGCTATCCGCTGGAGGTGTTCGCGGCGATGCGCGCGGCGTGGCCGCAAGACAAGCCGATGTCGATCCGCATTTCCGCGAGCGACTGGGCGCCGGGCGGCATCACGGAAGATGACGTGCTCGCCATCGTGCGCGCATTCGAGAGTGCTGGCTGCGATCTCGTCAGCACCTCATCCGGCCAGACGGTGCCGGAGCAGAAGCCCGTCTATGGCCGCATGTATCAGGTGCAGTTTGCGGAGGGCATCCGCAATGTCGCGAAGATCAAGACGATGGCGGTGGGCGCGATCACCGAGCCGGGGCAGGTGAACACGATCATCGCCTGCCGCCGCGCCGATCTTGTAGCCTTGGCGCGGCCACACCTCATCGATCCTTATTTCACGTTGCGCGCCGCTGCCTGGTACGGCGCGCGAAACCAGCATGTGCCGAAGCAATATCTCTCCGGCATGGCGCAGGCCGAGCGCGAAGCGGCACGCACGCGCGAGCGCCAGACGGAATTGCAACGCAAAGCCAAGCCGCGACACGGAAAATGAAACGTCTCCATCGCCGGAATGTCCTGAAAAGTCTGGCCGTGTTGCCTGCGATGACAGGCGCGTCTTTGGCAAAGCCTGTGCCGAACAAGTGGCACGCGCTGGCGCAGGATGTTCGCGCCTCGATGGCATGGGCATGGCGCAATTATGTGGAGCGTTGCTTCGGACAGGATCAGATCAAGCCGGTGAGCGGCACGGCGGAGCCGTTCTTCTTTCCGGGCGGCCCATCGTTGGGGCTCACGGCGGTCGAAGCTCTCAACACGCTTTATGTCATGGGGCTCGATGCCGAAGCGCATGAAAGCCTGCGCTGGATCATGGACAATCTGCATTTCGACATCGACGGCGAGGTGCAGCTTTTCGAAACCAGCATCCGCATCCTCGGCGGATTGCTCGCGGGCTATCACGCGATGCATGAGAAAAAATTACTGACATTGGCGAAGGACTTGGCGGATCGGCTTTCTCCGGCTTTCACCAAATCGCCCACGGGCATGCCGTACCGCTTTGTAAATTTGAAGACCGGCGCGGTTCGCGATGCGCAGAGCTTTCCCGCGGAGATCGGTACCTACGTTCCCGAATGGGGCACGCTCGGCAAGGCGGTGGGCGACACGCGCTATCTCGACATCACCAAGCGCGCGACCAAGGCACTGTTCGACCGGCGCTCGAAGATCGATCTCGTGGCCGACACCATCGACATCGAAACCGGCGCGTGGAAAAGCCGTCGCGCCAGCGTGGGACCGCCAAGCGACTCCTATTTCGAATATCTGTGGGACGGCTGGCAGCTTTTCGGCGATCCGGATTTCAAGCACTGGTACCACGTGCACGCCGCCGCCATCGCGAAGTGGCAGGCGAAGGAAATTGACGGCCGCCTGTGGTTTCCGCAGGTGGATTTCGAAACCGGCGACGTAATGGACCATCACCAGAGCGAGCTTGCGGCGTTCTACGCGGGGCTGCTAGCGCAAGGCGGCGACAGGACGCGCGGCAAAGCCTATCTCGCGTCATGGGCCGATGTGCAGACGAAATATGGCGTGCTGCCGGAAGGCTTCGACTGCGCGAAGTTCGCAGCCGACCGCGTCACCAACGAACTGCGCCCGGAATTCGCGGACTCCTGCCTCAACCTCTTCCTGCTCGAACCGCACCATCGCTACCGCGAGCTCGGTCGTGTCCATTACGAGAACATGACGCGCACCAGCCGCGCGGCTTACGGATTCACGATCATCGACGACATCACGACAAGCCCGATGAAGCAGGGCGATCTGTGCCCCGGCTATTGGTGGAATGAGCAGATGAAATATTATTGGCTGCTGTTCTCCGATACCGATCGCTTCGACTACAAGTCCAACTATCTTTCCACAGAAGGAAACATCCTTGTCGGACTCCGATAACACAGCGGACGAACGGCCGCGGCTCAATCGCGCATTCGCGGCGGTCACAACCCTGTTTTTCGTTTGGGGGTTCGTGACCGCCTCGATCGACCCGCTGGTGCCCAGCGTTCGTGCTGTTTTCAGCCTGTCTTACGCGGAATCCATGCTCACCCAGTCCGCGTTTTTTCTGGCCTATGGCGTGATTTCGCTACCTGCCGCGATGGTGCTGGCGAAGTTTGGCTATGGGCGGACAATTTTGCTTTCGCTCGCAGCCATGATCGCGGGTTGTCTGCTGATGCCGCTCGCCACCCACGCCAATTCGTACTGGTTCGTGCTGGGGGCATTGTTCGTGATCGCGGCCGGCATCACACAGCTTCAAGTCGCGGCCAATCCGCTGGCGGCGCTTTTGGGAAGGCCGGAAGGATCGCACTTCCGGCTGACGCTTTCACAGACCTTCAATTCGCTTGGAACGGTTCTGGCCCCCATCATAGGCTCTTATCTCATTTTGCGCGGCGGGGTGTTCGCCGGCGCAAACATCGCGTCGGCGCGGGGTGCGACGCTGGGCCGTGTCGATACGCAGTTCTTGATCATAGCTGGCGTGATCCTGTTGCTTGCCCTGTTTCTCTGGCGCGTCCGCCGGTTGCTGGCCGCGTCGCATGACGGGGACGATGCCGCCGCATCGCCGTTCGCCGCGTTTTCGTCGCGCTCGGCAATGTTCGGTGCGCTGGCGATTTTTCTATACGTCGGCGCCGAAGTGTCGATCGGCAGCGTGATGATCAACTTCCTGCACCAGCCGGCGATCATGAACGTGAGTTTCGAGAGAGCCGGGCAGCTTCTCAGCCTCTATTGGGGCGGCGCAATGCTGGGACGTGCGCTGGGCAGCGTTGTCCTCATCCGCGTGCCCGCCAGCCGCGTTCTGGCTGTAGCGGCCGGTATCGCATTGCTGCTGTGCCTGACGGTAACGCAAGCCGCCGGCGAGATTGCAGGGCTGGCCGCCCTCGCCATCGGCTTCTTCAATTCAATCATGTTCCCGACGATTTTCACGCTCACGCTTGAACGCTCGCGCGCCTCGACCGCCGCGACGTCCGGACTGCTTTGCATGGCCATCGTCGGCGGCGCGGTGCTTCCGGTGGTCGTGGGCCTGGTGGCGGACCGCATAAGCCTCTCGGTTGCATTCTTCGTGCCCCTTGTGTCCTACGCCTGCATCGCGAGCTTTGCGCTGGCAGGGTCGCGAGAAGACCGGGCGTGACGCCACCCAATCGGCTTTCTCGGCGACATTCGCCGCGTGGCCCCGTTCGAGAACTCGGGCGCCTCTGTCCGGGCCATTTGCGCCTCCAGGGTGCTAGACATATGTCCAATAGTTGTTTACTGGGTTGAGCATGTGCTTAGTCGCGGACGCGGGGGAACCCGCGCGGCCGCCAGCCGGCGTCAGGATGCAGGGAGAATTTGCGATGACATCTGTTTCAATCCATCCGAACATCGACAAAGGCGTAAAGCCGGGTGCGGCGGATTTCGCGGGCGGTGTTCTGGTCTGCGCCTGCAAAGATCATCCCGTGAAGGTCAAAGTCCAATCGCAGAGCGCGCACAATCACGCTTGCGGCTGCACCAAATGCTGGAAGCCGCAAGGCGCGCTGTTTTCGCTCGTCGCGGTGGCCCCGCGCGACAAGGTGACGGTGACGCAGAACGGCGACAAGCTGAAGATCGTCGACGAGAAAGCCGCGATCCAGCGCCACGCCTGCAAGGCTTGCGGCGTGCATATGTACGGCCGCATCGAGAACAAGAATCATCCGTTCTACGGTCTCGATTTCATTCATACCGAATTGTCGCCCGAAAGCGGCTGGTCGGCGCCGGGCTTCGCGGCCTTCGTGTCGTCCATCATCGAGGCCGGCACCGACCCGGCCACGATGGGCGCGGTGCGCGGGCGGCTGAAGGAGCTTGGCCTGGAGCCCTATGATTGCCTGTCGCCTGCCTTGATGGATGCGATCGCCACGCATGTTGCCAAACAGACTGGCGCTCTGAAAAACTGACCCTCGCGTTCAAGCAGGTATAACGACATGGACATCCGTGCAGCCGTTGCGTGGGAGGCCGGCAAGCCGCTCGCGATCGAGACCGTGCAGCTCGAGGGGCCCAAGGCGGGCGAGGTGCTGATCGAGATCAAGGCGACCGGCATCTGCCACACCGATAAGTTCACGCTGTCCGGCGCCGATCCGGAAGGTATTTTCCCCGCGATCCTGGGCCATGAGGGCGCGGGCGTCGTGGTCGATGTAGGTCCGGGTGTGAAGAGCCTGAAGAAAGGCGATCACGTCATTCCGCTCTACACGCCGGAATGCCGCGAGTGCAAAAGCTGCACCAGTCACAAGACCAATCTGTGCACGTCCATTCGCGCCACGCAGGGCAAAGGTTTGATGCCGGACGGCACGACGCGCTTTTCGAAAAACGGCAAGCCGATCTATCACTATATGGGCTGCTCGACCTTCGCGAATTTCACGGTGATGCCGGAGATTGCCGTCGCCAAGGTTCGCGACGACGCGCCGTTCGACAAGATCTGCTACATCGGTTGCGGTGTGACCACCGGCATCGGTGCGGTGATCTACACCGCGAAGGTGGAGCCGGGCGCCAATGTAGTTGTGTTTGGGCTGGGCGGCATCGGTCTCAATGTCATTCAAGGCGCCAAGATGGCGGGCGCCGACAAGATTGTCGGGGTGGATCTCAATCCCAAGCGCGAGGCGCTTGCCCGCAAATTCGGCCTGACGCATTTCGTCAATCCGAAAGAAGTGAAAGGCGATCTCGTCGCTCATCTCGTCGAGCTGACCGGCGGAGGCGCGGATTACAGCTTCGAGTGCGTTGGCAACGTTCAGCTCATGCGTCAGGCGCTGGAGTGTTGCCATCGCGGCTGGGGTGTCTCCACCATCATCGGCGTGGCGGGCGCGGGCCAGGAGATTTCCACGCGGCCGTTCCAGCTTGTCACCGGGCGCCGCTGGATCGGCTCGGCCTTCGGCGGCGCGCGCGGCCGCACCGATGTGCCGCATATCGTGGACTGGTACATGGACAAGAAGATCAACATCGACGATCTCATCACCCACGTTATGCCGCTCGACAAGATCAACGATGCGTTCGACTTGATGACGAAAGGCGAATCCATCCGCAGCGTTGTCGTCTATTGATGCTTACGGTCCGCAGCGAGCAGCGCTGTTTCGGCGGCACCATCGGTTTCTATTCGCACGCTTCAGTCGAAACCGGCACGCAGATGAAGTTCTCCGTGTTCGTGCCGGAAACGGCGAAGAAATGTGCCGCGCTGTATTATCTCGCCGGGCTCACCTGCACGGACGAGACGTTCATGATCAAGGCGGGCGCGCTGCGCCTCGCCGCTGAATATGGACTCATCGTTGTCGCGCCCGACACGAGCCCACGCGGTCTCGGCCTTCCGGGCGAGGATGACGATTGGGATTTCGGCAGCGGCGCGGGCTTCTATCTCGACGCCGAAGTCGCGCCCTGGCGCACGAACTACCGGATGTATTCATATGTCGTGAAGGAATTGCCGGCGCTGATCGAGGCGAAATTTGCTGTGCGTACCAACCGGCGCGGGATTTTCGGTCATTCGATGGGCGGCCACGGCGCGCTTGTCGCCGCGCTGAGGAATCCGCAGCGCTACCGGTCGCTCAGCGCCTTCGCGCCGATTTGCAATCCGGTCGCGGTGCCGTGGGGAGAGAAAGCTTTCGGGAATTATCTGGGCAAGGATCGCGCGCGTTGGGCGCAGTGGGATGCGAGCCTGTTGATGCGCGACGCGCCGTATCCGGGCGCGATCCTCGTCGATCAGGGATTGAACGATCAGTTCCTCGCACAGCAGCTGCGTCCCGACACGCTGGAGGCAGCCGCGAAGACCTCAGGCCAGGCGCTCACCTTGCGTCGCCACGAAGGCTACGATCATTCCTACTGGTTCATTCAGACCTTCATTGCCGATCACATGCGCTGGCATGCCGAAAGGCTCGCCTGATCACGCCGCCTCATGGCCTTTAGCAGACTTTGAGCTGAGCACTTGTCAAGTTACGCCGCGGACGGGATTGGTGTAGGAAAGCGCGTGAGGAAGTCTGCTTCCGGATATTTCGATGCGCCATCGCGGCGCGCGGTGCTGGCCGGGTTGGCGGCGACGCCGCTTGTCTCGTTCGCCGGCGCTGCTGCGCTGCGCCCCGTTCGTGTGCGCATCGATGACGATGTGCAGGTACTCGATCCGGCGTTTCAGGCGGGTGGCGCCGAGGAAGTGGTCAATCGCGCCGTTCTGATGACGCTGACGCGCCTGGCGCCCGGGGGCGGTTGGAAGCCTTACGCCGCGCAAGAGATTCGCGCGCGCGATGCGCGCACCATTGCCTTCACGCTCAGGCCCGATCTGTTCTGGAGCAACGGCTTCGGATCGCTGACCGCCGAGGACGTCAAATTCTCCTTTGAGCGCATCGCCGATCCGCATCAGAACTCGCCGTGGTATTATGTGTGGAGCGCGCTCGACCGCGTCGAAGTGACGGGCGCGCAAAGCGGCGTGATTCATCTGAGGCGCGACTATTCGCCGATCTGGCTTTCCGCGCTTCCCTCCTGGGCGGGGCACATCGTGTGCAAGCGCGCCGTGCTGGCGATGGGCGGCCGCTATGCCGCGCGCGTGCCGGCTTGTTGCGGGCCTTACATCATCGGCGAGTGGCTGCCCAAGCGCCGCATTCGTCTCGCGCCGAATCCGGCCTGGCGCGGCGCCCCGCCGCCGGTATCGAATATCGATCTCGTCGTGGTCGAAGACACAGGCGCCGCCGAGCTAGCCTTCGAAGCGGGCGAACTCGACATCACCGACATCGACATGCTCTCTGTCGCGCGCTATCGCAAAAGCCGGCCGCCGGGCGCGCGTCTTGTGCAGCCGCGCGGATCGGGATTCACCTGGCTCGGCATGAATGTCGAAAACCCCAAGCTGCGCGATATCCGCGTACGCCGCGCCATACAATATGCCGTCGATGTCAATGCGATCCTTTACGCGGCGTATGGCGGGGCGCTGCCGCGCGCGACCGGGCTTATTCCACCCGGCATTTTGGGCGCGAGAACGCGCAATCTGATCGCCCGCCGCGATCCGGAAAAATCGCGCGCGCTTCTGCGCGCGGCAGGGCAGGCGCAGGGCTTGTCGCTCACCTTGACCGTCATCAACACGTCGTTCTGGCTGACTATGGCGCAGATTATTCAAGACAATTTGCGCGATGTGGGCATTGCTGTCGAAATCCTGGATTACGATCCCAGCGTGTTCTGGAGTCTCGGCGTTGCCTCGCCCGGCCAGCGCGGGCGCGACATCGAGTTGAAGCTGATGACGATTCCCGGCGGCCAGGACCCGTCGGAGTTCACCATCTGGTTCACCAGCGAACAGATCGGCCAGTACAATTGGGAACGTCTGAGCGATCCGGTGATCGACCGGATGAACGCGCAGGCCGTGGCCATCAGCGATCCGACGCAACGTGCCGCGCTCTACCGCGCCATCCAGGATAGACTGGAGGAATCCGGCGCGTTCCTGTTTATCGCCAACGACGCACGGCCTTATCTGCTGGCGCAGGGCTACGATCTGGGGTTCGCGGGTGACGACATGCTGCGGCCCGACTTGATCCGGCGCCTGCCGCTTGCCAAGCCGGCGGCGATGTGAATGCTACTAGCCACTTGACCAATAAGGGGCTCCATGGACGCGGAAGATCGCTTTCCCCATCGCGTGCGCGAGATCGAGCATTCCTGGATAACGCTGCCTGACGGCACGCGGCTGGGCGCGCGCATTTGGTTGCCGCAGGACGCCGAGGCGCATCCGGTGCCGGCGATCCTCGAATATCTGCCTTATCACAAGCGTGACTTCACCGTGTTCCGCGACCGGCCAATCCAGGCTTACATGGCGGGGCACGGATACGCGGCCGTGCGCGTCGACATCCGCGGCACCGGGGATTCCGACGGCATCCTTCTCGACGAATACACGAAGCAGGAGCAGGACGATGCGCTGGCGGTGATCGCGTGGCTGCGCGAACAGGCGTGGTGCGACGGCAATGTCGGCATGTGGGGCATCTCGTGGGGCGGGTTCAATTCGCTGCAAGTCGCCGCGTGCCGTCCTGAGGGCTTGAAAGCGGTCATGGCGCTCGGCTTCACCGATGACCGTTTCGCCACGGACGTGCATTATCTCGGTGGCTTGATGCTGGCGGAAAATCCGTTCTGGGCGGCTGCCATGCTGTCCACAATGTCGCTGCCGCCCGATCCCGTGCTGTATGGAG
>DASXFK010000147.1:0-31412 GCA_036489635.1 Rhizomicrobium sp.
GCACCGGAACAAGCCCCAGCGCCAGCGTCCATCCCTGAATGCGCGCAACGAAGCGCGGCCCTGCCCAGTTCGCCGCGATGAGCAGCCATACAAAGCCGATGGTGGTCAGCGTCGAACCCGGCGCACGGGCGGCCTGAGGAACGAAAACGCCGAAATAACCCGTGCAGCCGATCGCAATGGCGACGCAGCCGGGCAACGCACTCGCCCAATAAAGCACGCCCGCTATAAAGCCAGCGGCGGGACCGAAAGCCTTGCGGATATAAGAGAACATCCCCGCGCCTTGCGGATCGAGCGCGGCAAGCCATGCCAGCGATCCGGCGATTAACCCGGCGCCCGCCGCTGCCGCCAGCCAGGACAGGATGGTGACCGATCCGAGGCCGCCAAGGCTCGCAGGCAACATGAAGATGCCTGAGCCGATCATGCAGCCCGCCACCGTCATCGTCGCGAGAAACGGGCCCAGGGTTCGAAGATGATCTTCGCTCGCGGCTATGCCGGTCGTCGTTACCGTCATGTTCGTGTCTTTCCGTTGATCGCTGCGGCGCCCTGCATCATGCCAAGCTCCTGTCTCTGCGAGGCTGAGAGGTCGAGCGTGGCGGCGATGGCGAATTGTTTGGCCGCGCCGGTCTTATCGCCGGACCAATAGAGTGCCTCGCCCCATTTCAGGTGCAGCCTGCCCCAGTTGGGAGCATATTTTTCGGCCTCATCGAACTTCGCCAGCGCGAGGTCCGAGCGATTCTTCGCCATCAGCGCTTCGCCCCACATTTCTAAGGGGTCTGCAAAGTGCGGGCCTTTCTGGTTGGCGAGTTCGAACTTCGCGATGGCGCCGTCGAGATCGCCTTTCGCTAGAAGCATCGCGCCCCAATCGCTGTCGTTGCGCGGGATCGACGGTGCGGCGGCGACGGCGCGGGCGAACCAGGTATCCGCGCCGCGCCAGTTTTTCTCAAGCCCGTCGATGAGTCCGCGATTGTCCAGACAGAGCGCGCAATCGAGCGGCGTCTTCGCGATCAGCAAGTCCGCGGTCTTAAAATCGCCGAGTTCCGCGTCCGCAAGCGCGGCGATCCGGTCTTCGCAGCACGCCGCGAAGTAGATGCCCAGCTTTCCCATCCGGCTCAGCCCCGCGAACAGGGCCGGGGCCGATTCAGCGGCGGCACGCCACTGGCCAATCGCAATGTCGGCGACTTGCAGGTTGGCCTGCTGCGACAACGCCACAATCGGATTCTTGGATGGCGGAAATTGCGCCCACGTCCGGCGCATACAGGCCGGATCGTGTAATGCGCCACAGGCGACCAGATCGTCGGAGAGCGCCGAATTCCAACTGTTGTAATCGGGCACGGCCACGATCTGGCGGCCTTCGTCGAGCACGGCGAGGTTGTCGCCCAGCAGAGAGGCGATCTCCTGCGTGGCCAGCATTCCGACGGCCGGCACCTGGGCCGGGTCGATGTCGGCGCCGCCGCCGCGCGCCGCAAGCGCGGCGGTGTCCCGGTCCGCTTCGAGCTTCTGCTCATCGTGCTGCAACGCGCCTTCGGCGCTCGCCAGATTTTCGTGCGCGAGAAGAATATCGGACTTGATGGCGATGGCCTTGCGCAGCAGAACCAACGAACCGGCGATATCGCCCGTGTTGTTCGTCTGGTTGCTGAGCAGGATATAAGCCCAGGCGCGATCGTCGGGCGAACCGTGCGCGCTCAGATCCTGCGCGAGTTTCAACGCATCGGCGACGCGGTTGTGCGTGCTCAGATAGACCGCGTAGCGATAGGGCTGCGTGACGCGATAGACGGATTCCGCGGCCTGCTGGATGAGCTTGTCGAGATCGGCGTCGCTGCCAGTGAAGGTTGGGCTGGCGTTCGATCCGGCGCGCGCGGTGACGGCGATGCCGGTGGCGGTGCGGTAGATCTCGCCGCTGATCTGCGTTTCGTGGCCCAGCGCCGTATGCAGGTATGTGTTCAACTGGCCGATGGAGACGCCGGTATCGGGAATCTGCACCTTGATGTCGTTGCCCCAGTTGTTGGCATAACTGGAGGCGGCGCGGCGTGACACCGTCTGCGCCTGCATGGTGGAAAGCCTGTCGAGCAGCTTGGTGGCGACGACTTCGCCGGTGAGCCCGCGCGCCGCCATGTCCGGCGGAACGTTGAACGCCTCGATGACGACGCCGTGGTCGCGGGCAGCACTCCACACCGCGCCCGCGAGCAACGCCACGATGGTGAGCAGGATCGCGGCCACCGCGAACTCGAAGGCAAGTTTCATCACGTCGCTGATGTGATGCACGATCAGCGACCAGTGGCGCAGTTTGTCCTCGCGCTTGAGGTCTTCGATCTGCAGATCGGTCAGCGCGCTCTGCTTGTCGAGGAAAATCGCCGCGCGCGCAGCCGCGTCAGCGGACGCCTTGGCCGCATCGAGCGCGGAGGCGACCGCGGCGGGATTGCGCTCCGAACCGTCGCGCCCGTCAGCCATGCGACACCTTCGCAAGTTCGGATTTTTCGGGTGGCGCAAGGTCGAGTGCGCGTGCGATGGCGAATTGTTTGGCCGCGCCCGTCTTGTCGCCGGACCAGAACAACGCCTCGCCCCATTTCAGATGCAGCCGTCCCCAGTTCGGTGCGTCTTTGTCAGCGTCCGCGAACTTCGCCAACGCGAGATCGGAGCGGTTCTGCGCCATCAACGCTTCGCCCCAGCCTTCCAGCGGATCGGCGAAGTGCGGGCCTTTCTGGTTGGCGAGGGTGAACTTCGCGATGGCGCCGTTGGCATCGCCGCGTTCGAGGAGCACGCGGCCCCAATCCCAGAACGCCATCGGGATCGAGGGCGCGGCCTTCGTCGCCCGCGCGAACCAGTAATCCGCACCGGCCCAATTCTTTTGCACCGCGTCGATGTCGGCGCGGTTGCGCAGGCAGGTGTAGCAATCCAGCGGCGTCTTATCGATCAGCGCGTTCGCAGCGCTGGGCTTGCCCATCATCGCCAGCGCGGTGGCATCGTAAGGCCATGACTGGCGCGAGAAGAGATCCAACAGACCCGACGGCGAGCCGCCCGACTTGCCCATGTCGGCCTCGTACACCGCGTTCATCGCCAAGACGCCGGGCCAATCCTGAGACCAGTAATCCACGACGGCTTCTGTGGAGGCGCGTGTTGCCTGATAAAACGGGCTGCTTGTGGGCGGCAGGCTGCGCAGGTTCGCCCGCCAGGCGTCGCCATCGTGAAGAAGCGCATACGAGCCGATTATCGTTTCACGTGCGTTCTCCTGGCTGTCGTTATAGTCGGGAATCGTCAGCGACTTTCGGGCGTGAGCGAGCGCGGCGTTGAAATCGCTCACCGAAAACGCTTCGTTGGCCTGCTCGAGAAGCAGGCTCGACGGTTTCGCTTGGTCGCTCATGTCGATTTCGGAACCGTTCTGCATCAATCGGATGGCCATGCGCTCGGTGGCGAGCGCTGCTTCATCGTGGCCGAGCGCGCTTTCGTCGAAGTCGAGATCGAGATAGGCCAGCGCGAAACCGGGCTCGGTCGCCGCGGCCAGCGCATGTTCGTCGCGCGCGCCATGAGAGTCGCCGGAGACAATATCCGCGACGCCGAGGCCTATATGAGCCCAGGCCTGCTCGCGCGCATCGCCCGTCGCAATGAGCTTCTCGTAAAGCGCCCGCGCCTTCGCGACGTCATGGCGCACATTTTCAAGATAGACCGCGTAGCGATAAGGCTGCGTACGCGCGTAAATGTTTTCCGCCGCCAGTTGCAGCAATGCGTCGAGATTTGTCTCCGCGCCGGAGACTGTTGCGCCGCCGTCGCCGCTGGCGCGCGCGGTGATTGAAATGCCATTCGCCGCGCGAAAGACCTCGCCGGTGATGTGCGTCTGATGGCCGAACGCCTGCACCAGATAGCGATAGAACTCGCCGATGGAGACGCCGGTGTTCGGAATCTCCACCTTGATGTCGTTGCCCCAGTTGTTGGAGTACGACGCCGCCGGCCGCGCCGACACCGTGGCCGTCTGCATGGCGGTGAGCTTGTCCTGCAACTGCGCCGCGACCGCCTGCCCGGTGAGACCGCGGTTCGCCATGTCGGGCGGAACGGAAAACGCCTCGATGACGAGACCCTTCTCATGCGCCGCGCTCCACACCGCGCCCGTGAGCAGCGCGAGGATGCCCAGCACGATGGCCGCCACCGCGAATTCGAAGGCGAGCTTCATCACGTCGCTAAAGTGGTGAACGATCAGCGACCAATGGCGCAGCTTGTCCTCGCGCTTGAGGTCTTCGATCTGCAGGTCGGCGATGGCCGATTGCTTGCGCGAAAGTGCGATCTGCTCGTCGAGAAAGGCATCGGCCTTCTCGCGGCTCGCCGATGCCGCGCCCGCCACGGTCGCGCCCGCCATGGTTGCGGAGACGCTCTCGCCCGCCCCGTGCCCCTGTTCCCCCACCCGCAAAGCCCCAAAATTCCCAGTTAAAACGCTAGGTTGAGCCCCAACCCCCAGCAATGTACATTTTTGATCGCAGCGAACCTAACATAGGTGTGCGGGTGGGGCTCGAAAGCTGGAATGCGGGCGACCGAATTCCGGACGATTATTTTGTGCGCATAACCAGGCACCCCCGGTTCCGCGACGCGGCCCACGCGCTGGCCGCGAACATGTTGGCGGCAAGCCAAAGCGACAAGGCGCTGGACGGCATCTTCAAGGACGCGGGCCGCTTCATCGCCGCCATGTTCGCGATTTATCTGCACGTCACCGGCGGACTCACCTTGCCGCGGCTGAAGGAGATCTGCGCTTCGTCGGGATATCTCAGTCCGGGGCGCGCTCGCGCGCTGCTGAACTTCATGCGCTATCTGGGTTATGTGGAGCCGGTCGCGAAACGGGCGCGCGGCGAGCTTGCGCGCTATGTGCCGACCGTCAGCTTCACCGACGCGTGGCGCAATTACCTGCGCGCCGGGCTTGAAGCCGCGCGGGTGATCGAGCCCGCGGTCGGGCTGGTGCTCGACCGGCTGGAGGAAACATCCGTACAGGACTCGATCACGCGTGTGCAGGGCGAGGGCATGCTCGCCTCCGCGCGCAACTCCACGAAAGAAAGCGGTTTCGTGCGCGTGTTCATCGAGCGCCACGCCGGCGCGCAGATCCTGCGCGTGCTGGTGCTGGAAGATGCGGACGAATTTCCACCGCGCAAGGCACTGCCGTTCTCCATCGCAGCCCTCGCGCGGCGCTTCGCCGTTTCGCGCATCCATGTGCGCCGAATGCTCGACGAAGCGGTGCGCGAGAAACTGCTGACGCTCGACGCGGACGGCGCGGTGACACTGACGGATCGCGCGCGCTGGATGCTCGGGACGCTGTATGCGACGCAACTCATCCGTCTTCTGGGCGCGAGTGCGCAGACACTGGCCGAGCTGCCCGAACGCCCGCAGGCGCAAGCAGTCGCTCCCGCGATCGCGGCGAACGTCTGATCAGCGCGCCATGCGAGCAAGTTCGGATTTCTCGGCGGCCGTGAGATCGAGTGTGGCGGCAATCGCGAACTGCTTCTTCGCCTCGTCTTTCCGTCCGGCCCAGAACAACGCTTCGCCCCACTTCAGATGCAGCCGGCCCCAGTTGGGTGCGTATTTGTCGGCGTCCGCGAATTTCGCCAGCGCGAGATCGGAGCGGTTCTTGGCGATCAGCGCCTCGCCCCACATCTCCAACGGATCGGCGAAGTGTGGGCCCTTCGCGTTCGCGGTCTTGAACTTCGCGATGGCGCCATTGTAATCACCTTTCGCCAGAAGCATCGCGCCCCAATCGGTATCGGCAAACGGAATGGACGGCGAGCGCGCGGAGACGATCGCAAACCAATAGGCTGCGCCGCCCCAGTTCTTCTCAAGCGCATCGATACGTCCGCGATAGCGAAGGCACAGATCGCAATCGGCTGGTGTCCCGTCGATCAGCGCATGTGCGCCCTTGAGGTCGCCAAGTTCCGCCCTGGCAACGGCCAGATTTGGGTTGGCACGGTAGCGGGCGAGCAGTTGTCCAAATCTATAAAGCGGGGCGAGCTGCGTGTGAATCGTGCCCTCTTCACTCGTGGCCCGCTTGAATCGCCCCAGCGCGACTTCCATCTGCACAAGTGATGACGAAGGAATCGGATCGAGGTCGTTGGTCTCGTCAACGCACGCCGCATCATGCATGGCTGCACAAGCATCGACCTTTCCGATTTCTGCATAAGGCCCCACCGTCACCTTCAAATCTTCCAGCGACTTAATCTGTCCCGCAAGCGCGAACGCCTGCATGTTATCGCCACGCAGCAAAGCCGCGAGCTGTCGAGAGTAGATCAAATCGATAGCGCGACGCTCGGGCAGGATTTTGGTGCCGCCGCCATGGCGCGCAAACGCGAGCAGCGTGTCGGCGCGGTTGAGCAACGCTTCGTTGTGCTGCGTGATCCCATACACCCTCTCGAAATCCATATACGCGTCGACGCCCGGCTCTATGGCAAGTGACCGGTTTAGCCAGCGGACATTCGCGGCGGGATCGCCCTGAAACAGAGAGAAATCGCCGATCGCGTCCGTCGCCCAGGCACGATCCTCGGTATCGCCCGTCACCGCCAGGGTTCGCAACGAGTCGATGGCCCGGATGGTAGCAGGGGCTGGAGGATCGAATTGCGCGTCGCCCCAGAGCCACATGGCGTAGCGGTATGGTTGCGTGGCGCGATAGATCGCCGACGCCGCCTGGTTCACCAGCATATCGAGATCGCCGCCGGTATAGGTCGGCGTCGCGATTGAACCCACCCGCGCGGTAACCGCATAACCGTTGCCGGTGCGATAGACGTCTCCGGCGATCTGCGTCCGATGGCCGAGCCAGACATGGAGATAGCGCGTGAACTCGCCGATCGACACTCCGGTGTCGGGAATCTCGACCTTGACGTCGTCACCCCAATTGTTGGCGTAGCTCGACGCGGCACGGTCGGAATTGGTGGCGTTCTGCATCGCGTCGAGCCGGTCAAGCACTTTTGACGCCACGACCTGGCCGGTGATGCCCTTGGCCGCAAGATCGGGAGACACCGAGAAGGACTCGATGACCAGCCCATTGTCGTTCGCGGCATCCCACACCGCACCCGCAATCAGCATCACGAGGCCCAAAAGAATAATCGCCATGGCGAATTCGAAGGCCAGCTTCATCACGTCGCTGATGTGATGCACGCGCAGCGACCAGTGGCGCAGGTGGTCCTCGCGCTCCAGATCGGCGATTTGCAGGTCGGTCAGCCGCGATTGGCGGCGCAGATAGTCGCGCGCCTCTTCGCTGCCGCCCGCGAGCGCCATCTGCGCCGCGAGGTCGCCGCCCTCGTGCTTGCCCTCTTCAGCCATGCCCTTTCACGTATTTGTCGTACCAGGCGAGGTAGCGCTTCTCCTTGTCGAGCTCGTAGCTCGGAACGGTGAGCTCGTGGAACTGGCCGGGATAGACGATGAGTTGCGTCGGCACGCCCATGCTCTTCAGTGCCTGATACATCTGCTCGCCATTGTGCAGCGGCACGTTCATGTCCGCGGTGCCGCCCATGAACAAGGTCGGCGTCTTGATGCGGTCGGCATGGAAGAACGGATAAGAGTTGCGCATCCACACCGCGACGTTCTTCCACGGCACACCCAATTCCATCTCATAATCGTAGGTGTACTCGTCATTGCCGTAGCCGCCGAAGATGTCGGCGATGGAGGCGCCGCTGATCGCGGCCTTGAAGCGCGTATCGCTGGCGATGACATAGTTCGTGAGCATACCGCCATAGGACCAGCCGCCGACGCCCAGATGGCCCGGATCGGCAACGCCCGTCTTCACCGCATAATCGACGGCGGCGAGAACATCGGGCACCGAAACGCCGCCCCAGTCGGCGAAGATGCCGGCGCAATATTTGAGGCCGCGCCCCGTCGAGCCGCGCGGGTTCGCCGCCACCAGCGCATAGCCGTCGGCGGTGATCATCTGCCATTCGAGGAAGAAGCTGTTGTCGAGTTGCTCCTGCGGCCCGCCATGCAGGCGCAGGATGGTGGGCAGGTGACCGTGCGTCACGCCGGGAGGCTTCATCAGGAAGCCGTGAACCTCGGTGCCGTCTTTGCTCTTGAAGCTGATCTCCCGATAGGGCGAAAGCTGCACGCCCTTCAGCCACTCGTTCTGATGGCTGATCTGGCGCATCGGCCCTTTGCCGTCGAAGGCGAACGCTTCGGGCGGCAGCGTGGGATTGGAATAGAGCAGCGCGAACCTGCCGCCCCTGGCCGTGGTGAATTCGCTGATCACGTCGCGCGCACCGGCGATGTGTTGCATCGGGCCGCCGGCCGCAGGAATGCGGCCAAGATATTGCGCGCGGTCGTCCTCCACCAGCATGTAGAGGAACTTGCCGTCGTCGCTCCAATGCGGCGCGCCGATGTTGCGGTCGAGCGCCTGCGTCAGCGGCTTCACCGCCCCGCCATTCGCGGACACCAGCGACAGATAATCCGGCGCGTATTCGATCAGCCTGGGATTGGCGGATTGGTATTGCGCGAAGGCGATGGTCTTTCCGTCGGGCGACCAGGCGGGATATTCGTTGCCGTCGGGCCGCTCGGCGTTCGTGCCCGCCGCGCCGTGATCGGCGATCTGCCGCGGTGTCGCGCCCTTTTGCGCCGCGATGACCATGAGATCGTAATTGTCGTCGCGGTCGCCGTTGGGATGATGCTTGCTGAAATAGGCGATGGTTTTGCCGTCCGGCGACCAGGCGGGCATGCCTTCGCTGTAATTGTCCGGCGTCAGGATGTCGGATTTGCGGCTCGCGACATCGAACAGATAAAGATGATCGTGCTCGGTGGTGAGATAGCCGGTGATGTCTTCCATGAAGCGGTAGCGGTCGATCACGAGGGGGGGCGGCGTCTTGTCGTCGCCGGCGTCGTTCGGGTCGGCGCTTTCGACCACCATGACGATGCGTTTGCTGTCGGGCGACCAGGCGATGTCGTCCACGCTGCCCGGCAGCCGCGTCACTTCCTGCGCCTCGCCGCCGGCGCGGTTCAGCAACCAGAGCTGATCGTTCTTCTTCTCGTCGGTGCGGTGGGAGAGGAACGCGATCCAGCGCCCGTCCGGCGAAAAACGGGCATGCGTTTCGCTTTCCTTGGGCCGGCCCGTGAGCTGCACGGTCTGGCTGCCGTCGAAGCGCGACATCCACAGATGGGTGTAATATTTGTCGTCCTTCTTGTCGGCCTGGCCGACCTGATAAGAGACCCACTGGCCGTCGGGCGAAATTTGCGGATCGTCCACATCGCGCAGATTGAACATGTCGTCGGGCACGACGGTGCGCGCCGCGACCGGAAACGCGGCCAGCGCCGCAACAAGCGAAAGTGGAAGAAGTTTTTTCATGTTGCCAAAGCCCCCTGGCGACGCATGCCCAACCAATACAAAGCCAAGCCCACTATAGTCAGCACGGCGGCTGAAATCACAATCTTGAGGAACGTCGCCAGCGGATGCGGATCGCTGGCGCTCGGAATCACAGTGCCGATGATGGCGCTGATTGTCGCAACCTCGCCGACGACGCCGACGAAAATCGCCCAGCCGGTTCCCCACTTCACTTTCAGATACGCGGCGAACAGGAAGAGATAGCAGGTCGTGTTGGTGAGAACGCCCATCGAGACGAGGAAGTCGTAGGTCGCTGCGGTGCTTGCGCCCGCCGCACCCAACGCGACCATCAACAGAATCAGACCGCCCTGCAGCAAGATCGCGGCGACCGGCGCGCCGGTCTTCTCGTTGCGTTTGGCGAATATGGGCGGAAGAAAAGAGTCGATGCCCGCCGCCACCGGCAGCCGCGCCGCGATGCCGAACCACGCAGTGAATCCGCCAAGCTGCGCCAGCGCGAGAAACACAATGGCGATAACGCCAAGCACCGGAATGCCGGAATGCGCGAAAATCGCATGCAAGGCATCCGCCAAACCGCCCAGCCGCGTGTAAGCCGCTTGCGGCATGATCGTCAGCATCGCCGCGGTGCCGAGAATGTAGATCACGACCATCGATACGCACACGAAGGCGATGGCGCCGGCAATGACGCGTGCGCCGCCACGCACGTCATCGCGCATCAGCGCCATGCCTTCCATGCCGGAGAACGCAAAAACGATAGTGCCCCACAGAATCGCCGTGTCGAATGTCGCCGGCGGACGATAGCCCGCGTGCCGGAAATCGGTGGCGCCGCTGCCATGCAGCAGCAACCAGACACCGACGCCGAAGATTAGAAGGAAGATGAGCCACGTTCCCACCGCGCCGAAGCTGGTGAACCATTTTCCGGTGCCCAACCCCGCGATCTGGAGCCCTGCGAACAACGCACCGATCAGCAAACACAAGATGAAATAGAGCAGCGCGCCGTGCAGCCCCGCAGCCGACATGAAGAGGCCGACAAGGAAATAGAGAATGCCGGCGAGATAGGGGAAGTTGGAGAACCAATAGAACCAGCCGCAGATAAATCCCGCGAGCGGCCCATAGGTGTCGCGCGTCCATACATAGATGCCGCCCTGGCCGGGGAAGGTTTCGGTGAGCGCGATGCTGGCGATGGCCAACGGCGCAAGGAACACGGCGGCCGCCAGCATCCAGATCGGAAAAGACGACGGGCCGACCGCGGCGGCAACGGGCAACCACCGCAATCCGATATTGGCGGCAACAGCGAACAGAACAGTCTGGAACAATCCAAGCTTGGGGGCAGAAGGTTCAGCCACGCGCGCTCCATTGGGCGAGTTCGGTTTTGTCCGCGGGCGAAAGATCAAGGCCGCGCGCGATGGCAAACTCTTTCCGCGCCTCGTCCTTTTGTCCAGCGTAGAACAATGCCGCACCCCACATCAGGTGAAGATGTCCCCAGTTCGGCGCGTATTTCGCGGCTTCTTGGAATTTCGCCAGCGCGAGGTCGGAACGGTTTTTGGCGATCAGCGCCTCGCCCCAGCCTTCCAGCGGATCGGCGAAGTGCGGGCCGATCTTGTTCGCCGCCGCGAATTTCGCGATCGCGCCATCGAGATCGCCTTTCGCCAGCAGCATCGCGCCCCAATCGGTGTCGGCGAATGGAACGTGCGGCGAGCGCGCCGACACCATCGCAAACCAATGCGCCGCGGCGCCCCAGTTCTTCCGCGCCGCCTCCATGCGGCCACGCATGCGAACGCAATAATCGCAATCGTTCGGCTGCGCATTGAGGATTTTTCCAGCGGACGCGAAATCGCCCGACATCGCGTAGGCGTAACCTTCCTGTGGAAGATACAGGCGCTCGATGAAAAACTTCATGTTGCGCCAGCCACCGCTTGCCGCCTGCATCGCTTGCGCCGCTTTTATTGCAGCCTCGAGATGCGCGACGGCCGCTTTCCAATCCCGCCTTTCGATATCGAGCGCGGCCCGCGTCGAGGCGACATCTACTGCCGGCGCCTCCGACGGATCGGACGGATGCACGGCATTGAGCGCAGCAATGGTCTGCCGCATGGCGCCGACGTCGTGCAGCGCTGCTGCGATAACTCCCCGATTCGCCAGCATGGATTCTTCGCCGCCCTCGCCGGGTGCGATCACGTTGTCGGCCAGTGCGGCCATGTAATCGGCCTGTATCATGGCAACCGCCGATCGCTGGGCGCGAATTTCGCCCGGACGCACGCGCGGATCGATTTCTCGAACGCCATCGCCGCTCATCAGTTGAAGTGCCCGTGTTTCGTTGCGGTATACGTCTTCTTCATGGCCAAGAAGCGAGTCGATATAGGCATACGTCACGACCGGATTGGGAAAGCCGGGATCGATCTTGACCGATTGCGCCAGATCCGCGTGCGCGCTGGCCAAATCGCCCTTCCAGTAGGTAAGGATCGCATCGCCGAGATAGGCCCACATTGCGTCCGTGCGCGATGGCGAACTTTTCAGTTGCTCCAGCGCGCGTTTGGATTCGGCGAAGCGGCCGTTGCCCGACAGAAACACCGCATAGCGATAAGGTTGCGCGCGGGCATAGATGGCTTCGGCGGCGCGGCTCACAATCGCATCGAGATCGGCGGGTTTGCCGCTGAATGTCTGCCCCGGATCGTCGTCGACGCGAACGGTCAGCTTGATGGTGCCGGAATCGTCATAGACATCGCCGGACAGGTGCATCTGGTGGCCAAGCCAGTCGTCAAGGAAGCGCACGACCTGGCCGAGCGAAACGCCGGTGTCGGGAATCTGCACCGTCATCTGGTTCGTCCAGTCGTTCGCGAAGCTGGACGGCGCGCGCGAGGAGTCCGTCTGGCTCTGCATTGCGGTGAGACGGTCGAGCAGTTTGTTGGCGATCACCGGCCCCGACAAACCGTGCTGCGTCATGGACTCCGGCACATTGAAGGATTCGACAACGAGGCCGTCGGCGTGCGCGGCCTGCCAGATCGCCACGCCCAATCCCGTCGCCACCGCCAGAACGATGAAAGCCAGCGCCAATTCGAAGCCGAGTTTCAGCACATCGCTGATGTGGCGAACCCGCAGACCCCAATGGCGCACCGCGTCTTCGCGCTTGGCGTCTTCGATCTGGATCGCAGCGAGTTCGGATTGGCGGCGCAGATAATCGCGCACGTCTTCGCGCAATGCGGGATCGGCGGCCGCGCCCAATGCGAACGCATCGCCACCCGAGCGAGTGCTCCCCCCTTCGCGTTCGTCTGCCATTCCCATCCCCCGCCGGACGCTACCGCCGGTTGCCACGCTTGAGAAGCGGCGCGGATTCCGGCACCAGCGCCATGGCGATCAGCCCCACCACCGTCGCCCCCGCCCAGTAATAAGCGGGAATCATCGGTGCGTGGAAATGCCCGATCAGCCAGGCGACGATGAACTGCGCCGAGCCGCCGAAGATAGCGATGGCGAAGGCGTAAGTCGTCGCCATCGCGCCGGAGCGGATGCGCGCGGGCAAAAGCTCGGTGATGACGATGATGGCGAGGCCCATGCTCAGCCCTGAAACAAAGGCGAGCCAGCCCAGGCCAAGATAGAACGTCGCCACGCCGCCGCCATGCGTGATCAGCCAGAACACCGGAACGATGCTGATGAGCGAGACGAAACCCGGCCCCAGCATCACCGGCTTGCGGCCGATGCGGTCGGAGATCGCGCCGCCCGCGAGCGCCGCCGCGACCGACGTCGCGCTCATCACGCAGGATACGCCGAACGAGGCTACGGCATTCATGTGCAGCGTCGTCAGGCCATAGGTTGTCATATAATTCTGCACATAGACGCTGATTGTGGCGCTCGCCAGCATCGCGAAGCCGTACAGAATGTTCGAGAGCTGCGCGCGCCATTCTCCGAGCAACGACAACCCGCCCTCGGTCGCATCCGGCGCAAGCGCTGCGTCGTCCGCTGCGTGAAGCGTTTCCGGCAGGCTGCGGCGGATGACCAGACCGAACGGCACGATGATCGCGCCGATCAGCATCGCAACCCGCCAGCCCCAATCGGCGAGTTGCTGCGCGTTGAGCGATAGCGCAAGGAACGTGCCGATCATGCTCGACACCAAAGTGGCCGCACGCTGCGACGCGCCTTGCAGCGACGTATAGAGGCCGCGATGGGCAATGGGCGCGGCTTCGATCAGGTACGCCGTCGTCGGCCCAACATCGCCGCCGAGCGCGAAGCCTTGCACCAGCCGGAACAGGATCGCGACGATGGGCGCGGCAATTCCGATGCGCGCATAAGATGGCGTCAGCGCCAGCCCGATAATGGCGATGCCCATCAGCGCGAAGGTGAAGACCATCGCGGGCTTGCGGCCGATGCGGTCGCCCATCGGTCCGATCACCATGGCGCCGATGGGCCGCGTCAGGAACCCGGCGCCGAAGGTGGCGAGCGAGGCGAGAAGGCTGGTTGCCGCATCGTGCGCGGGGAAGAATGCTTCGCCGATATAGACCGCGAAAAACGAGTAGGTGAGGAAGTCGTAGAATTCGAGCGCGTTGCCCGACACCACCGCCAGGATATGGCGCAGCGGGGGCGCCGGAACGGCCGGCGCGGCGTTATCCATCGCGATATCGGTCACCCCAGCCTCCCGCTGGCGGCAGGCTGCTACGCGGGCGCCCTGCCCGCAAGGCAACAATTTTGACGCGGGCCACGGAGGGGTGGCCGCGTTGCCGCATTCGGCCGCCGTTCCTATGATGGTGCGAGACAGAAAAGGGTCACGAACGATGCTGGGGCAGATGCAGGACTGGCCTTTGCTGGTCCACAAGATCATCGACCACGCGGCGCTCTATCATGGCGACCGTGAGGTGGTGACGCGCAGCGTCGAAGGCCCGATCGTGCGCACCAATTATCGCGAAATAGCGCGCCGCGCGCGCCGCGTGGCCAAGGCACTGGACAAAAAGGGCCTGCGCGCCGGCGACCGCATCGGCACGCTGGCCTGGAACACGGCGCGGCACATCGAGGCGTGGTACGGCATCGCGGGGATCGGCGCGATCTATCACACGCTCAATCCGCGGCTTCACCCCGACCAGCTCCTCTGGATCATGAATCATGCCGAAGATCGCGCGCTGTTCTTCGACATCACTTTCGCGCCTGTCGTCGAACAGATTGCGCCCAAGCTGAAGAAGGTGAAGCTGTTCGTCGCGCTCACCGACCGCGAACATCTGCCGAAGCTGAAACTCAAGAACCTCGTCGCCTATGAAGATTTGATCGCCAAGGTGGACGACAAGTTCAAATGGAAGGAATTCGACGAGAACACCGCCTGCGGGCTTTGCTACACCTCCGGCACCACCGGAAACCCCAAAGGCGTTCTCTATTCGCACCGCTCCAATGTGATCCACGCGTTCATCGCCGGACAAGCCGATGCGATGGGACTGCGCAATGCCGACACCGTGCTGCCCATCGTGCCGATGTTTCATGCCAATGCGTGGGCGCTGGCGTTCGCCGCGCCGATGTGCGGCGCCAAGCTGGTGCTTCCCGGTCCTAAGCTCGACGGCAATTCGGTGTGCGAGCTTCTCACCACCGAGAAGGTGACGATGAGCGCGGGCGTGCCGACGGTGTGGCTCGGCCTGTTCCAGCATATCGACCAGACGGGCACGAAGCTGCCGTATCTCAAGCGCGTCATGGTGGGCGGATCGGCCTGCCCGCGACCCATGATCGAGCGCTTCGAAAAGGACATGGGCATCGACGTCATGCACGCCTGGGGCATGACGGAGATGAGCCCGCTGGGGACGCTCGGCACCCTGAAGGCGAAATTCGTCGATCTGCCTTTCGAGCGGAAGCTCGATTACAAATGCAAGCAGGGCCATCCGCCGTTTGGCGTCGAGATGAAGATCGTCGATGGCAAGAACAGGGAGCTGCCGCGCGACGGCAAAGCATTCGGACGGCTGAAAGTGCGCGGCCCCGCTGTGGCCAAAGGCTACTTTAAGGGCGACGGCAAAACCGCCTTCGACAAGGATGGCTGGTTCGACACCGGCGACGTCGCCACGCTCGATGCGGACGGCTACATGACCATCGTGGACCGCGCCAAGGACGTCATCAAATCCGGCGGCGAGTGGATTTCCACCATCGACATCGAGAACATCGCCATGGCGCATCAGGCGGTCGCCGAAGCCGCCGTCATCGGCATCGCCCACCCCAAATGGGACGAGCGGCCATTGCTGATCGTGATGCTGAAGAAGGACAAACGGGCGAACCGCGAGGAGATCCTGAAATTTCTCGACGGCAAGATCGCCAAATGGTGGATGCCCGACGACGTGCTGTTTGTCGATGAGCTGCCGCACGGTCCCACCGGCAAGGTGCAGAAAAACATCTTGCGCGCGCGCCATGGAAAGCATCGTCTGCAGCAAGCCGCGGAATAGAGATCAAGGCTCGGGGGATGCGCTTTCTGATCGTGGTTTCGCGAATGTCGGCGGCGGCGCTGCTGGCGGCCGTGGGCATCGGTCTGCTGGCCTCGCTCGGCACGCGCTTCGGCTTGTGGAACTGGCATTTCGGCCTGCTCCGGCTGTTTCCGTGGTGTCTTTATATTGGCGTGCTGGCGCTCGCTTTGGCGCTGATCTGGGCGCTGACCGCGTTTTTCTCCAACAACGGCAGCGGCGCGCGCTTCGGCGCCGTGGCCCTGATCGGTTCGCTCGTGCTGGTGTCGCCGCTGGCCTACGACAAGGCCTATGACTGGCAGGACCCGCCGATCCACGATGTCTCCACCGATACCGAACATGCCCCGGAATTCGTGGCGTTGCTGGCCGACCGCGCCGGGGCGGAGAACGGGCCGGACTACGATGGGCCGAAGAAAGTCTACTTTCTGGGCAAATGGCAGACGGTGTCCGCCCTGCAGCACAAATATTACGGCTATCTGCGCCCCATTGCGTTGATCACGCCCCCCGAACGCCTGTTCCGCCGCGCGGTGGCGGCGGCTTACGGCATGGGCTGGCGCATCGTCTCCATCGTGCCGGACGCCGGGCGTATCGAAGCCACCGATACCAGCCTGTTCTTCGGCTTCACCGACGACATTGTGATCCGCGTGCGCCCCGCCGGCATGGGCGCGCGGCTGGACATCCGCTCCAAGAGCCGCGAACTGCAGAACGACCGCGGCGACAACGCCCACCGCATCCGCGCCTTCGCGAAACTTCTGGCAAGTTCAGGATAACCTATCTTCTTTTGTCATGGCTCGGCTTGACCGGGCCATACCGCAGGGACGCGCCGTCGTCCCACGAGACTCTTGCGCGCGCGCAGATGCGCGCTCACTGGATGGCCCGATTAAATCGGGCCATGACAATTTTGGAGGTTAAGCGATCTTGTAACGCCGCGATGAACCGTGGCCTTCCACGATCACGCGGCCTTCCTGTTCGAGCTGGATGAGATGGGCCAGCACCGAGCGCGCGGCGGCCGGGTGCAACCGCTTATCGACATCGACATACATGCGCGCCACCATTTGCGGGATCGTGTCCACGCCGTCGCGCAGGCAAGCCAGAACTTGCGCCTCGCGCGCCAGCCGGTGGTCGATATAGGCCTGGATGAACGGCTTGGGATCGCGGATCGGGCCGCCATGCGTGGGATAGAGCGCGGCATCGTCGCGCGCCAACAATTTGCGCAGGCTCGCCATGTATTGCGCCATGTCGCCGTCCGGCGGCGTGACCACCGTGGTCGACCAGCCCATCACATGATCGCCGGTGAACAGCGCGCGCTCCTCGCGGAGCGCGTAGCACATGTGGTTCGAGGTATGCCCCGGCGTGAACACGCATTCGAAGCTGAAGCCGGCGCCTGCGATGACGTCGCCATCCTTCACGCGAACATCGGGCGTGAACGCCATGTCGCCGCCCTCTTCCACTTTCACGCCATCGTCTTTGCCCGATCCATGCGGCCCGAAGGCATAAGTCTTCGCGCCTGACCACGCCTTCAAGGGCTGCGCCGCCGGCGAATGATCGGTGTGGGTGTGCGTCACCAGGATATGCGAGACGCGTTTGCCTTCCAGCGCCCGCTTCAGCGCATCGACATGGGCAGGCACCAGCGGCCCCGGATCGATCACCGCCACGTCGCGCCCGCCCACGATGTAGACGCCCGTGCCCTTGAACGTGAAAGGTCCGGGATTGTCGGTGAGCACGCGCTGAATCAATGGCGAGACGCGTGTGCTCTCTTCGTAAGGCGCGGCGAAACTTCGATCAAAGGGAATGGACATCGTGATGCTTCCTGCGCGCCTTCTTGCGCGCCAGCCGCACATGCGCGATGGGGTTGGTGCGGTGGACCATATGCCTCACCATCTCCGGCGTGCGATGGGCAACGCGCTCGATGGTCTGCGAGAACCATTCGAAGCGGTGGCGCAGATATTGGAAGGCGCGGCGGAACGGCTTGGAATATTGCGACAGGATCGCCGCCCCGATGAGAAACGGCACGATGCCGATCAGCGGAATGGGCAGCGGCACGAAGCAGAGGAGAAAGCCGCCGACCAGGCAAACCCAGCCGATAACGAGGAAGAGAATACGCCGCAAATCAGGGCTCCGTGTCCGCCGCAAAGGTGGTGCGCCCCGACCCAAATTGCAACGAGGGTTTGACCGGCGGTGTGACCGGCTTTAGCGTTTTGCGGGGTGGGGGTGGAACATGCGCGGACTGCTTCTCGCTATCGCTGCTTTGATCGGTTTTGGATCGCCCGCTTTCGCGGAGACGCCAGCGGCCGATTCAAGGCCAGTCCTCGATCTTGACGGCAAGGGTAGCAACTGCGCTTCCAGTTTCTATCCGGCAGCGGCCATTCGGGAGGGGGAACAAGGCGCAACGACGATCGACATACACGTCGATGACGCCGGCAAACCCTCCGGAGTGGATATCGTGCGATCGTCCGGCTTTGCCGATCTCGATCAGGCGAGCAAGGACTGCGTCATGAAAGGCTGGCATTTCAGGCCAGCCGCCCGAAACGGAAAGCCTGTCGCAGGCATCAAGGAAGTCATGATCGTCTGGAAATTGGCGCCGACGAGCAAATCACCCGAACTCCAGGGGTCCATGGAAGAAGCCTGCGCGAATATATATTCCGACGCGCCGAACAGATGGCCCAGCTATCGCTCAACCACGGTGCAGTTTCGGATTTCAGCCACGGGTGCCGTGATGCGTCCATTCGTGGCGTCCTCGAGCGGCGATGCGCTCTTTGACATAAAGGCCGAGCAGTGCGCCGCGCGCCTGAAATACTCGGTGCCGGTCATTGACGATGTCCCCACCGAATTGTCCTGGAGTTCCGCCGTGCGGTGGAGCCCTCACACGGGTTTGGCCTATACTGACGGCTACGATTTGGGCCCGTACTGCGCCGATGCGCTCTTCCCGGCCACGCTCTGGAATGGAGACCCGCGCGGCGCCACGATAATCTCCTTCCATATCGTTCAGCACGGCGCCATCGCGGCCGCTGTCATCGAACGCTCCAGCGGCAATCCCGGTCTTGATCAGGCCGCGCTGCAATGCGTCAAGAGCTGGAAAATGCCTTTCGCCGATTTGCTGGGGCCCTCCTTCGACGCAGGCGCCGTCGTCCGTATAAATTGGAAAGACGGCCACGCCTTCGTGCTCAACGATGCGTGGAAATAGCCGGACGGCGCGCGCATTGACCTCATGGCGCCTGCCCGCCTAGCCTCGCGCCCGGCAGAAATCCCGAGAGGCATTCCATGAAATTCTACAATTCGGTCGGCCCAAACCCGCGCGTCGTGCGCATGTTCATGGCGGAGAAGGGCATTACGATCCCGATGGAAGAAGTCGACCTGATGAAGGGCGACAACCGGCGCGAGCCTTATCTGCAGAAGAACTCCTTCGGCCAGATGCCGGCGCTGGAGATCGATGGCGGCCATTGCGTCACCGAAATCACCGTGATCTGCGAATATCTGGACGAGAAATATCCCGAACATCCGCTTGTCGGCACCACGGCCGAGCAACGCGCCGAAACGCGCAAATGGGTGCGCCGCGTCGATCTCAACATTTGCGAGCCGATGGCGGCTGGCTTCCGCTACAGCCAGGGCCTGCCATTGTTCAAGGATCGCATCCCCACCATCCCCGAAGCGGCGGACGGTCTGAAGGGCGTCGCGCAGCATTATGTGAAGAAGATGGACGGCGAGATGGCCGGCAAGGAATGGATCTGCGGCAAGCGCTTCACGCTGGCCGACATCCTGCTGTTCGGCTTCCTCGATTTCGGCACGCAAGTCGGCCAGCCGCTCAATGCCGACAACAAGAACGTGCAGGCATGGTTCGAACGCGTGAAGGCGCGGCCGAGCACCAAGGCTTAATACGCCTTGTTGTCCAGCGCGCGCAGCACGCCGCGGATCGTGCGGTAGAGATACCAGACGACCAGCCCCACGCCGAGTAGATAAAGCGCCGGCAGTAGCGCGATCAGCAGCATGTGCGGCTGATGATCGGCGGTCGCGGCGAGATCGACGATGCCGAACACGCCAGCGCCGATGAACACCACGATCGCCGCGACACTTGTCCAGAAGACGCGGATCATGTTGGTGAAATGGGATTCCCAGATCGTGCCGCGCGCCTCGGCGCGTTTGATATAGGCCAGCACCACGCCGGCGATGGCGGTGACGGCATTGGCGACGGCGACGATCATCAGCCCGTAGCCGACCAGCGCGGCGATGCGCGCAGGGGCATTCGCGGCCGGCGCGGCCTCGCCGGTGTGCGCCTCAGACATAGGGCTGGGCTTCGAGGGCGCGCAACAATCCCTTGATCGTGCGGTAGAGGAACCAGATGAACGCGACGACGATCACAATGACGCCGAGGAA
Organism: Rhizomicrobium sp.; assembly: GCA_036489635.1. Classification (GTDB taxonomy): domain Bacteria; phylum Pseudomonadota; class Alphaproteobacteria; order Micropepsales; family Micropepsaceae; genus Rhizomicrobium. The sequence continues at coordinate 20,059 of DASXFK010000147.1, forward strand.
GAAGAACCACACCGTCGCGCAGCCGGCCACGAACAGCGCCAGCCACACCCAGAACGCCTCGATCTGATTGGAAAAGTGGCTTTCCCAGATGGTGCCCTTGGCGTCGTCGCGCTTCACATACGCCACGATCACGCCGACGATCCCAGCGAAGCCCGCAGAAATCACTGCCGCCAGATAAAGAATGTAGATGACGATCGCGACCGTGCGCAGTTCGTCCTGCGCGGCAGGCACCGGCACCGGATTCGTTTCACTCATCGTCATCTCCGCTTGACTCCCTGAAAGCATGTAGGGCTCCCGGCAAAGTATGTGGGTGCGGCGCACTGCAACGTCAAGCAAGCGTCCTGCCGGACGATCGCCGACAGGCGGCTAAGCCACGCGCCGAGCGATGGAATTTGTGATGATTCTGTCTTGGAATGTCACTCGACTTGACACGTTCTCACCGCACAATGGCTGACGAGCAAAGGGGGCATAGAGCTGCTTCACAGGGAGAACACTATGCCGGCTTATGAGATAGTTTATCTGAACGACGACGGTTCGCTTGCGGCCAAGTTCGCGGCGCAATGCCAGGGCGACACGCAGGCAAAGGTTCTGGCCCATGCCATGAAGATGGAAGGCTTGCGCCAGATCGAAGTGTGGAACGGCAAGACGCTTATCTATGCCCGTCCGCAGAGGCCCAGTTAGTTCCCGGCGTCGCTTGCCGGAACGACAGGCTCCATCCTACGTTAATGGCGTGTCCCCCAAGAGGAAATGCCATGATCCGAGCCCTTCGTTTCGCCGCCGCCGCGAGCCTCGCGGCGGGCGTGCTGTCCTGCACCGCGGCCTTGGCCAACGCCGATACGGCCAGCGTGCTGGCCCATGCCAATGCCACCGTCACCGATCTCAAGGTCGATCCGGTGTTCGAGGGCGCCCGTAACACCATCCGCCATGCGCGCGCGGTGCTGATCGTGCCCGGCCTCGTCAAAGGCGGATTCATCTTCGGCGCGGAAGGCGGCGACGGCGTGCTCATGGCGCGCACCCGCCACGGCTGGTCGGATCCGGCGTTCTATTCGTTGGGCTCGGCATCGTTCGGATTGCAGATCGGACTCGAACAGGCGCAGCTGGTGATGTTCATCATGAGCGATCGGGCGCTGCGCGGCATCGAAGAGGGCAAGTTCAAGCTCGGCGCCGGCGCCGGGCTGACCATTGTCACGCTGGGCGCCGCGGCCGAAGGGGCGACACCCGCCAATCTCGCGGGCGATATCCTGGTGTGGTCGAAGGCGAAGGGCGCCTATGGCGGCCTCACCCTCAACGGATCGGTGGTTGCGCCGGAAGACGACACCAATGCGGACTTCTACGGCCATCCCGAATCAGTGCGGGAAATTCTGCACACCTCCTCTAACCGCGCGGCCGGACGTCTGCGCGCGAATCTCGCGGGCGTCTGGTAACGCGCGGCACGATCGGCGGCCGCGGCTGTCGCGCCGGCAATCCACCCCATTTGCACGCGACGTTATCCGGCGACGCAAATGCAATGGCGGATATCAGAAGCAGGTTGGGTTTCAGTTTGCTCTCCACCTTGACGCCTCTTCCCAAGATGCGTCAGCCTGCCGCGGAATCGGGATGGAGAGCCGCAGCAATTGTGCCCGCGGCCGCCAGCCTGGGAACACTCGGGGATACGATATGAAGAAGTCTTTTGGCGCCGCGATTATCGCTATGGCTGCCTTCGGCGCGATCTATGCCGGTCCGGCATCGGCCAATTCCGACGACACCAAATGGATCAACAAATGCGTTTCCGACAACGCCGATCAAGGCCAGTCGGCGACGGTGATCAAGACTTATTGCACCTGCATGAACAACAAGATGTCCGACAACGAGACCCAATCGATCACCGAGTGGGAAAAGACCCACAAAACCGAAGCCGACGCCTGCAGCAAAGAAGCCGGCTGGAACTGAGTTCATTCCGCTGAGTCCGATGGCCCCGGCCATCGCGCCGGAGGCGATAAGGAAAGCACGGTCACTTGACAGGCGAGACCTGTTGAGCCCGTGCTTTTTCTTTGGCCTACGTCCTTTGAACGAATTGCCGTGCTCGATCGCATGATCGCGAACGAAGACCGGGAGCGCGCCAAAGAACGGTTATGGCGTGAACTCGAAGCCATGACCGTTGTTATATTCGTCGTAGTAAGTTCCCACGATCACGCTATTCGAATTGATGCCCATGGGATGTGTGCCGAGGGCAGCCGCTTCGGGCGCGGAGAATGTCGTGATCGTTCCATCGGCGGCGCGTACGAAGCCGTCCGTCGTATATTCGTTGGCAAGATAAATGCCCGTGATCGCCCCCGTCGCGTTTATGTACCCAAGATAGGTCCCGACCGAGCCTTGGGGGTCGAACACTGTAAACGTTCCATCGGCCGCGCGCACAAATCCATGATTCATTTTGTGGGTGTCCGTGAAGAAATAGCCGGAGATGGCGCCGCCATTGTTGATGCCATAGACATACGTGCCCTGGTTCTTTTTTTTGCCGGCTCCCGGCACGTCAAAACTTGTGAACTTCCCGCCGGCGCCACGGACAAACCCATGATAGGCGCCCTTGTTGTCGATGTAGTCCCCCGCGACGGCGCCTTTTTTGTTGATGCACCATATTTCCGTGCCGCGTTTTGCGCCTGCAAAATCGATCGTCGTGATTTTTCCGCCGGCGCCTCGTAAAAAGCCGTGAGGGATTTGCTTGTCGTCGTTGTAATACCCCACGACCGCGCCGTGCGAATTGATCGCCATTGGGGTTGTAAACACCGATCCGGGGGGATCGAACAACGCAATCGTTCCGTTAGCCGCCCGCACAAAGCCGTGGCTTATACCGCTGCTGACGTTGTCTTCGTAGGATCCGACGATCGCACCATTGTTATTGACGGCTTCGGGATAGGTCGGTGCGGAGGCTTTTGCGCTGAACTTCGTGAACGTCCCTTTCGCGGATCGGACGAACCCGTATTCGTGCTTGGCGACATAGTACCCGACGACGACGCCGCTCGCATTAATACCGACAGCTACCGTGTCATCCGCTCCCGGCGCATCGAAGGTGGTGAGCTGCGAATCGCGATGTTGCGCGTTGAACGAAGGATAAATGGGCGAAGAGAAAAAAGGATTTGCCAAAGCCGGAACCACAAAAAGCCCAAGAAGGCCGCTTGCAGCCAGAATTATTTTCAACATTGTGTCCCCCAAAAGCGAAGCGCGCGGCACAGCAGCCACATAAGCGCTCCCGATGCTGCGCGTTGCCGTTGCGCCGCACCTTGCAGTGCGGCGTTCGTTTCGAAGGTAGAGCAACGCAATCGTGGCGCGCGTCATCCAAACGGATTATGCGGGCGCCAGGCAGACCATGGCGCGCAACAAAATACGGCCGCAACAGCTCCTGCCTGCTAAATCGCCGCGATTTGCCCACCGGCCATCGCGCCAGGGCTTTTTATGCGTGGAACAGGCGCAGGAAATTGGCTTCGCCGCTGCGGGTGAACGTCATGGTGCGGCTGCCCGGCTCGCGCGCCGCCCATTTGAGAGCGGCGATGCGCGCGAGCAACGCGGCGCCGACATGGCCGGCCAAATGCGAGCGCCGCTGGCTCCAATCCAGGCACGATTTGCAGAACGGCCGGCGGCTCTGCGCCAGCGCCTCCAGACCGATGCCGAAATCGACGATGAAGCTTTCGCCCTTCTTCGTCAGCCGCAGGTCGCGGCCGCGCGCCGCGATATGACCTTCGCGCAACAGCGCGTCGAACATGTGAACGCCGAGCTCGCCCGCCAGATGATCGTAGCAAACGCGCGCATGGCGCATCGCCGGATCGGCGGGTCCGGGGCGCGTGCGCAAATGGCCGGCGCGCGCCGCCACGCCCATCATCGTCTCCAGCATGTCGGCGACATCGGGATCGGCCAGCCGGAAATAGCGATGGCGGCCCTGCTTCACGCCCGCGATCAGCCCGCCCGTCTCGAGTTTGGATAAATGTGAGCTGGCGGTCTGTACCGTGACGCCCGCTTCGTTGGCGAGCTCCGATGCGGTCAGGGCTTTGCCGGCGAGCAGCGCGGACAACATGTTGGCGCGCGCCGGATCGCCGGCCAGCGCGGCGACGGGGGCAATTGAAGGACCTTCTTTCATCCTTCGATGATAATCGAAGCATGCTCGCCGCGGCAAGCATTAGTCTGCGTCGACAATTCGATGGAGATCGAAGCATGAAAGTGATCTGCCACATCCGCTACGAGATCGACCCGTTCCGGCAAAGCGCTTTCGAGGACTACGCCCTCGCCTGGAAAAGCATCATCCCCGCCTGCGGCGGCGACCTGCTGGGCTATTTCCTGCCCCTGGAAGGCACGAATTACGTGGCGCACGCCCTGATCGGCTTCGACAGCCTTGCGGATTACGAAGCCTACCGCGCCAGGCTGCGCGGCGATGCCGCGGCGCGCGCCAATTTCGAATTCGCGCAAGCGCAGAAATTCATCCTGCGCGAGACACGCGAATTCCTGCGCACAGCGTGAAGCGCTATTCCTCGAGAAACGACCAGGTGTCCGCGCCGTCGAATTTGCGCACGCGCGCGGCGGCGAGCACAGTCGGGGGCATCAGCCGCGCGTTCACGCTCATGCGCTTGCTCGCGGGATCGACCGCCAATCCATGCGTGGCGCAACCGCAAACCTTGCAGCGGTGGAAAATCATCATCTTGTCGCCCCACATATAGGTGTCGGTGTCCCCCGCGATCGTCACCTCCGCCGGATCGTAATAGGCCGCGAGCGTGCCGCTGCGCCGGCAGATCGAGCAGTTGCAGGACGTCACTTCGCTGGGCGCCTGCGGCACCCTGATTTGCACCGCGCCGCAATGGCAGGAAGCCGCGATCATGTGGGATGCGCGGCGAGCCATGCCTTCGATTCGGCGGCCACATCGGCAACCAGATTGCCCATGGTGAGATTCATGTCGATCAGGTGCAGGCCCCATTCCGGCAGCACCTTGCCTCCCACCAGCACGTCGCCGGAAATATCGTCGGCGCGCGGGTCGTTCGGGTCGCCATGCACGGTGATTGCGAGATATGAGCCGTGTTCGTTCGACACGCATTGCGCGGTGAGCAAGCCGGGCACCGTGACGAAGGATGTCTCGATCGGTGGACCGTTCTTCACCCAATCGACCGGATGCTGCGACGCGAACAATGTGTGTCCGGCCGGCAGATAGGCGTCGAGCGCGCCCTCGCCGCCGCCGAGTGCAGCCGGGTTGGTGCAGGCCGCCATCATGCCCGGCGCATGGCCCTTGCCGAAAAACGACTTCTCCGGCGGCGGCACATTGGCGCGGAACGAGGCGAAACTGATGACGCAGCCTGTCTGGCTTTGCGAGCGGCACAGCGGGACCGACTGGAAATCGCCGCCGACATCCTTGCCGACGGGAACCTGCAACGCGGTGCCCGCCAGAATAATCGACACGATTTGCTTTTGCACCGGCTTGCCGTCGATCTCCTCTTTCACCAGCCTGGTGAGCACGCCCGAGCCCTGGCTGTGGCCGATGAGAACAACGCCGCGGCCGTGATTGTCGTGCGCCAGATATTCGTTCCACGCATCGCGCACGTCATCATACGCAAGATCGCGGTCCGCCTTGACCGGCTTGCCGGACAGAAATGCCCTCAGCGCAGACAAAGTCACCTGCCGGTACATTGGCGCATAGACGCGGCATACCGAGCCGAAGCGCGCCGCCTGCTGCGCAGCGACGCCGCGCTCGGCCGCCGTCACCGTCATATCGCTGTTGGGCGTGGGCTCCATCGAGACGGTGGGATAGACGTAGAAGCAGTCGATGGGCGCGTTGGGATCGGCTTTCCAGGCTTGCACATGCTCGCTGCCGTCGGCGTCGACGACGGTGGCCGTCTCGTCCGTGGCGCAGGCATCCGCCTGGCCCGGCCGGCACAGCCAGTTCGCGGGATCGGTATAGTCATTGGCCTTCGGCGCCGCCGGCGCTGGGGCCTGCGCGAAAGCCGGCGCGATCGTGAGCGCCAGACATGCCACCACAAGAAATTTCCGCTTCATGGTCTTTCCCAATTCTTCCCCCGGCAACGCTAAGGCTAAACCAAGTGACACGAAAGCAAAACGTTCACTCCAGACGTGCGACATTGGTGACTTTGGCTTGCCCGCGCTCCCAGTCCTCGCGCATTTCTTTCTTCCATTGCGCGCGCAGGCGGGCGCGCGTCTGGGTGTAGCGGGCTTCGAGGAATTCGGCGGACACCACGCGGTCGGCGCGGAAATGGCGAAAGCCGTTGCGCATTTCGCACCAGCCCACGATGAGGCGCACGGCATCCCAATAGCTCACCGCGATGGGCCAGATGACGCGGCGGGTTTCGGCATTCTTCTCGTCGCGATAGACGAGCGCGATCTTGCCTTGTGCGCGGATCGAGGTGCGCACGCGCGCCATGTCGATGGTGTCTTCCGGGCCCTTGTGAGAAGTGAGCGCCGCCAGCGCCGGCTCCATCAGCAGCGGGCGCAGATGCTCAGGCACCACCACGCCAATCTTCGCCACCAGATCGGACGCGGCACGGGCGAGCGCGGAATCGCCGCGGCTCATCACCCATTGCGCACCCAGCATCGCCGCCTCGATCTCGTCGGCGGTGAGCATCAGCGGCGGCATGTCGAAGCCGCCTTCCAGCACATAGCCGATACCCGCCTCGCCGCGGATGGGCACGCGGTCGGCCATCAACTGCGCGATGTCGCGATAGACGGTGCGCAGCGACGTTTCCAGCTCCTCGGCAATCTCCATCGCCGTGGCGGGACGCTTCTTGCGCCGCAAAATCTGGATGATGCGGAACAGCCGGTCGGCCCTTCTCATCGCAGATGTCTCATTGTGACGTTCTCATGCTGCCATCCTCCTGCAACACTGCTGACAACATGCTGTCAGCAGCCTCGGTTTAAGAAAAGCTCCAATTTGGAGGGACAGACATGCTTACGCTCTATGGTTTCGGCCCCGCTTTCGGCCTTCCCGACCCCAGCGCGTTCGTGATGAAGAGCCAGGTGCAGCTCAAGATGGCGGGCCTGGCGTACAAATTCGAGCGCGCCGCGCCACGGGATGCGCCCAAGGGCAAGATCCCGTTCATCAAGGTCGGCGCGCACCGCGTCGGCGATTCCACTTTCATCCGCGCCCATATCGAGAAGCACCATCATTTCGATTTCGACAAGGGCCTGTGCACCGTGGAGCGCAGCCTCGCCTGGGCGATGGAGCGGATGCTGGAGGATCATCTGTATTTCGCAATTCTCCAAATGCGCTGGATGGACGACGAGAACTGGCAAAAGGGGCCGCTGCATTTCTTCGATGGCGCGCCGGAAAGTGTCGCGACCGCCGCACGCGAGCGCGTACGCGAAATGCTGCACGCGCACGGCATCGGACGGCACAGCAGCGAAGAGATCGCGCAGCTTGGCGGGCGTTCGCTTTCCGCGCTCTCGGCCTTCCTGGGCGACAAGCCGTATCTGATGGGCGAAGCACCTTCGGGCGCCGATGCGACGGCGTTCGGCATGGTCGCCGCGGCGCTGACGCCGTTCTTCAGCGGCGAATTGCAGCGCCGCGCCCAAGCCCATCCCAACCTCGTTGCCTATCGCGACCGGATGATGCGTCAATATTACAGCGACTTCGCCAGGAAGATGGCGGCGTAACCAGAGCATGATCCGATTCGATTGAATCGGATCATGTACTGGATTCCTCGATTGTCGCGCGATCTTGCGCGGAGCCGGTTTCCACTTCGGCGGAGCGCGCTCCAGGCTTGCGGCGCGGCGCCGGGCATCCATTTCCTTTTTCAAGGGACGAGAAGATCAATGTCACAACTTTTTTAATATATGATGCCGTCTTTACTATCATAAGTTGGAGCGCGTCCCGGTGCGGCAAATAAATCTTTGTCGATCATCAAAAGAGCGTTGTTCCGCTGGAGAATTGCCCCAAAGTGGCAATCCATTAATGGGGAGTTTTTCGTGAAAATCACATCGCTCATCGCCCCGCTCGCCGGTGCGCTCTTGCTTGCCACTGCCTCCAATGCCGCCGCGCCTACCGTGACCACGCACGCGCCCTTGCCTCAGGTCAATGCCTCGGCCCCGACGTTTCCGACGTTCTCGGCCAAGAGCGGGCGCTCGGGCTTCAGCACCGATGCCAGGGTCGCGCTCTATTTCGGCGGCTCGATCATCCGCTCGCTTCACGTGAAGAAGGTAACGCATCCGGGCACGGGCATTTACTGCATCGAGCCGTCGGTGCCGCTCGACTTCTCGGACATCTTCCCGCTGGTGACGGTCGATTTTACCCGTTCGAAGGGGACCGGGCTTCTGGTGTTCTTCCGCCAGTTCGTCAAGAAACAGACCGAATGTTCGAGCTCGGACATCGAAATCGTGACGGTGGCTCTCGGAAGCAAATCGACGTTCGTGCAGAGCGACAACGTCGCCTTCATCCTCATCATCGAATAAAGGCGCGCCGTCAAACGACAAGAGCCGCACCCCAAAACCGGGTGCGGCTTTTTTGTTGGCGTCAGTTCTGCGGCTGAGGCGGCACGGGTGCCGCCGGCGTGACAGCCGACGGCGCCGGCGGTGCAGCCTCTGGTGCAGGCGGCAGTGGCGGCTCCTCGACGTCGGGGCCATCGCCGTTCATATCGTCATCGCCATGGTCAATGACGACGCCGCGGTCGTGCATCTTCACGCGCACGGCGGCGAGCTGCGCCTGCGCCTTGGCCATGGCGCGTTGCACCTTGGCATCGATCTCGGCTTCGTTCGGCATATGCGCGAGCGCAATGCGCGCCTTGGCGATGGCCGCCTGGATTTGCGCCTCGCTCATCTCGTGCGTGGACCGCATCGCTTCGGCCATTGCCGCCTCGATCTGCGGCCGCGTCGCCTCCACGGCACGCACCGCGGCTTCCGCGGCATGGGAGTCGCGCATGGCGCGCTCGATCGCAGGGCCAGCCTTCGCCATCGCCCGATGCACTTGCGCTTGGATCCGCGCGCGTTCCTGCGGCGTCAGATCGCGCCAGTGGCGGACGTGGCGCGGGCCATCGAGATCGTCGATTACATAGGAGTGGTCGTCGCCGGCATGGATCACATAGCGATCGGCCGATGCGGGCTGCGCTTCGGGCGCAGGCGCGGCCGTCGAAGCGGGGGAAGCCGGCGAAGCAGCCGCCGGCGGCAACGGCGTCGCTTGCACTTGCGGCGCATCCTGCGCCAGCGAGGGCCGCGCGAGCACGATGGCACTCGTCGCCATCGCGGCCATGCAGGCGATCTTGAAGACATCCATCATGGTCACTCCTGAACGGGATTTGCCCGGCGCAAGCACCGACGTGACGCGCGCTTCCAGTGCCGACGGCGCGGCCATCGCGAGCGGCAGCGACAAGCGCTGCACGCGGAATTCAGACGCGATCTGCAACAGCGCGCCGGCATAAGCGGAGGGGCGCACGCCGGCGATGAGCACCGCATCGTCGGCTGCGGTTTCGGCTTCGCGGCGCAACCGCGCAGCCGCGAGCCACACCAGCGGATTGGGCCAGTAGAGCGCGCACACCGCAAGCGAAGCCAACTGCGTCAGCGAATCCTTGCGGCGCACATGCGCCAGCTCATGCAGAAGCACCGCTTCGAGACGCGCGCGCGGCCATTCTTCCGCATCGCTCGGCAACAACACGACAGGGCGGAAAATGCCCCATGTCATCGGCCCGCAATCTTGCTGTGCCAGACGCAGATCGCAGCGCGGCCCGTCGATGGCCAAATGCCCGAAACGATGCGGCACGCTGTTGCGGCGCAGATTCCACAGCGCGAAAGCAGCAATGAACCCGCGCACCGCGATGAGGACGACACCCAGCAACCACGCCGCGATCAACATTTCCACGACCGTCGCGGTGTCGAAGGTAAAGCCGGCTGGTTCCGGCGCCGCAACCGCCGCAACCATTGCGGGATCGAACCCTTGCGTCACCGGAACGATCGGACCGGCCAGCATGTAAGTGATCTGTGACGGCACGATTGTGGCGAGCAGCGGCAGCGCCGCCAGCGCGACGAAGCTTGCAAACCACACCAGATGCCGCTGGCTTGCGGTGTTGCGCGCCGCCGCCAGCCAGGCGAGCGCTACGATCAGGGACGAGGCGGCGAATGCCTCGCCTGCCGCCAGCAATATCTGCATGGAAAGAAGATCGCTCATCGTCCCTCTCTCTTGGCTTTCTCGATCAGCTTCGACAGCCGGTTGAGTTCGTCGCGCGACACGTCCGCGTCCTTGCGCGTGAGCAATTCGGTGACCAGGCGCTCTACCGAATTGTCGAAAAAGGTGTTCATCAGCGAGTCGACGGCGCGGCGGCCCATTTGCGCGCGGCCGACCAACGGCTCATAAATATAGCGTGTCCCGTCGCTGGCATGGCGCACATGGCCCTTGCGCTCGAGGATCGCCAGATGGCTGCGGATGGCGGTGTAAGTGGGCGCGTTCGGGATTTCGCCCAGGATCTGCGCGGCCGATGCTTTGCCCAGCTTGTAGAGCGCCTCCATGATCTCGCGCTCGCGCCGCGAGAACCCGTCCTTGCCCTGCTTCGCCTGCTTCGTCATGCCAAAAAATTGGCACCACTTGGCAGGGCTGTCAACGCGGACTTTTCAAACGTGAAAAGGATTGCGCGCCCGTCATGCGCTATTCGGAAAATCGACTAGCGAAATTTCTAGAAATTGAACGTGCCCGTCACCAGCCAGCGGGCGTCGGCGTCCGGCGACCAGATCGGCACAACCATGATTTCCTGGCGCAGGACAACGCGGCCGTTATCGACGAGCGAATGCTCCACCGCGCCGGTCGCGTTATTTGCCGTGGCATAGCGCGCGCCATTCATCATCAACTGGAAATCGCTTTCCCGGTTATCGCCGATGATCTGCGACATCAGCAGGCCGCTCACGTCCTGGCCGAAATATTCGGTCATTGTGGAACCGGCGAGGCGGATGCGCGCGTCGATCCAATCGCCAACCGGTTCGGCGACGCAGAGATCCTTCAACAGCGGCGCAATTGCGCGCGAGGGAATATCGAGCCCCATGCGCATGCCGCCACGCGCGTCGCATTCGCGCCAATAGGCGAGCAGCTTGAGGTTTCCCGGATGCGTCGCCGCCTTCACCACCTCCATGCGGTGCTGAAGCTCGTAATGCGACTGATCGATAATGCGCCCGAGGACGACGGCCATGAAAGCTCCCGAAGTATTCAGCCAGTATCCAGCCCCAGCGGTTTAAGTGTCGTTAAGATAACGGGTTCACGGGCGCGCGGCGGCCGCGCCCTGTCGCGTTCAAAGGTTCAGGCGATGCTGTAATAGGCGCCTTTGTTGCGGGTGTGGAGGTGGATGATCTTGGGCACCGCGATCTTGCCGTCCAGCAACCCCAGCGAAACGTAAATTCGTTCGTAGTCTTTCCTGTCC
>DASXFK010000011.1:0-34862 GCA_036489635.1 Rhizomicrobium sp.
CGATCTCGCCCGGTGTCACGCCGCGCGCGAACGTCAGCGCCTTGCCGTCGGGCAAGGTCACGGTGACATCGGCGGAATGAGGCGCGGACACTGGCTTTCTCCGGTTTTGAAAGATGGGAACCATCTCTAAGGGGGCGGACATGCCAAGGCAACGCCCGCTTGCGCCGCATCCGGCCGCGGGGGATTATGCCGGCGGACGGGCGAAATATGGAGACGATGCGCGATCTGTTCCAGCCAAGCGCGCTGGACGGCATTCGTCCTCCCCAAACGCAAGGATCGACATTATGAGAACAGCGCTCATCATCGCCGCCGCGGCGACCCTGACGGCGGCCACCGCGTCGCAGGCCCAACCCCAAGCTCAAACTGTGTCCAAGACGCCCGACTGCATCCAGACCTACAACATCGACCACACCAAGGCGCCGAACGACAAGACGATCCTGTTCTACATGCGCAGCGGCGCGGTCTATCAAAGCAATCTGCGCGGCGTCTGCCCCGGTCTTTCCATCAACGGATTCAGCTATGTGTCCAGCCCGGCGCCACAGCTATGCCCGAACGTGCAGACCATCCGCGTCCTGAGGACCGGAAGCGTGTGCATGATGAGTGCGTTCGTGCCCTATACGCCGCCGCCCAAGCCCGTGAATTGACGGCTTGCGGGCGCAAATCCCGCCGCTATATTCCCCGCTCTTTCGCGGACAGGTGGCCGAGCGGTTGAAGGCGCACGCCTGGAAAGTGTGTAAACGGTGATGAGCCGTTTCGAGGGTTCGAATCCCTCCCTGTCCGCCACGTTCTTTCCGAATCAAGCGAAATCAATCGGTTACCGGCCAATTCGGCATTCCGGGCGCGTGGTCCGCCGGCCTGCCTTCCATTCTTGTCAGTCCGCCGGCGACGACGGCCGCTTCGTCAAAACGCTGCGGGCGTGATGGTGACCGTCAGGGTGTCCTTGTAGAGGCCATTGCGCTTGCCGTGGGTATCGTGGACATGCACCGTGAGCGGAAGCCCCGCGCCACCGATGCCGGTGCGCAGAAAATGCAGCGGCCGGCCGTCGAACGGATAGCCATTGAAGGAAAGATCGTAATCGATCTTTTGATTGGTGGCCGGCGAGTGTACGCCGTCGAGAACCATCCGATAGTGATGGTCGGACTCGATCAAAACGAAAAACGGGCCGGTGCTGGCGACATTCACCGAGGCGCTGCGCGTGGTGTCGGAGAAATTGCCGAAATCGATGGTGCCCACCGTCGATCCGCCGGAAAGATTGGCGATCAGCTCGCTCGGAACATTGACGTTCACATGCAGCACGCCGGACTGGATGTCATTCGACTGGCTGCTGAAGGTCTGCCCCGAAGTCAGGCAGCGATACTGCACGTCGAGCGAGCCGTAATAGATTCCGGCCGGAACATTCTGCCCCGGATCGATATAAAGTTGAACGCCCGGAATGTTCTCGTAGTCGTAGGTGTTTTTCGAGCGGAAAGTGTAGGTGAAATACTGGTTCGGCATCATGGCGCCCTGAGCGCGTCCGATGGCGATGCTTTTGCCGAACGCCTCGACGTCGAAGAGCGGCCCGCGCGTGCCGATGTGCAGCGGCGTGGTGCTGTCGTTGTAATCGACGAACTGTATCTGCACGCCGCCCGTCGTCTTGTTTTTGCGCTCGCCGGTCAGGGTCACCGGCTGCACGGTTTGCCCGGTTGCCTGCGCGCCCAATGGATCGTAGCTCAGATTGATGTCGCCGGCATTGAATTGCGCGCAATTGGAAGCCTGCGCGGAGCTCGCCGCGAGAAGCATCAATCCGCCGATGACGACTGGCAGCGAATTTCTCATGGCTTGGTCTCCGTGGGCTTCAGATCGCCGACTCTAAGCAGCGATTTGGAATTTTTCGGAATGACGAGATCGTAGCTGGCGGGCGGCGATGCCGGCATGTCGATGCGCCAATGGCCCGGCCTCAAACCCTGTGCGCCGAAGCGGCCGTCGCGCGAGGTGAACAACGTCACGGTTTTGCCGTTGGTGACGTCGAGCTCCGTGGCCGTGCCGGCCAACAACGGAATGGGCTGGCCCTTGGCATCGAGCAGGCGGCCTATCACCAAGGTGGAATAATCCGAGCCGACAACCACCCTGTACCCCGAATGATAGGGCGGCATGACACGCAGAGCGCCCGAACCGATGTCGTAGCCGGCGGGAGCGGTGGGTACGTCGTAGGTGACCGTTCTCACAGAATAGGAGCCGAGATCGGGCAGCACCGCGGCGCCAAATCCGTCGGAGCGCGCCAGATCGCCATCCGGGCTGGGATCGACGACCACCGGGGCGTCGCCCAGCGTCGGATGCGGCTTGAAGAGGGCAAAGCTGTCGAAGATGGGCCGGCCCACCGCCACGGTGTCGCCCGCGAAGGCGATCGACGCCGCGCCCTGCAGGGAGGTGCGTTCGTCCGTCACGTTCTTGCCCTGCAGATCGTAAGTGGAGTTCTGCGCGATGCCGAGCTGGGCGCGATTTGCGCTGTAGTCGGCCGAGCCGTTGAAATCGACCGAGTCGGCTTCGTGATCGAGCGAACCCGAAACGCTCCAGGCGCCGTCGCCGCGGCCCTGCGAGTTTTCATAGGTGGCCCGTTCGGTCTGCGGGTTGCTGTCGTATTCGCCGCGCAGGTTCGCGGTCTCGCCCATGCGATAGGTCAGCTGGATGCCCAGATCGATGCCTTTCTGGAATCCGCTTGTGGAATAGCCAAGATTGAAGTTCACGTTGGTGTCTTCGGTAATGCCGTAGCCAAGCGTGCCCGTGATCGTGCCCAGACTCTTCTGGCTGCCGCGGCCATCCGCATAGGAGGCCTGAAGTTCGGCGAAAGTGTATTGCCCGAAGGAGCGCTCGTAATCGGCTGTGGCCTGCCACTTGTAGAGATTGGTCGCCAGACTCGACAGGCCGGATTGCGAACCGGACACGGAGACCGGAACTCCGGTCGAGCCGGAGGATGCGATGGTCTGGCTCAGGGTCGCGAAATTCTTGCTGCGCACCTCGAATGCGGCATTGATCGTCTGCGAGCGAAAACTGGAAGGATCTTGAAACAGCGCCTGGTAGCTGAGATTGACTGCATAGCCGAATCCCAGCGTGCGGTCGTGGCTGTCGGCGAGGTCGAGGCTCAGCGTTCCGATCGGCGAACCCCACAGACCGTCAAGGCCGGCCATCTGGGTGTCGCGGTCGCCCTGAAAATTGCCGCCGGCTGTGATCGTGTTGGTGAAGCCGTGACGCACGAACCCCGTGAACATCGGTTGGGGATCGTTGTATTCGGTGTTCGCGTTGATGGTTTCGGAATTGATGCCGGCGAAAGCGCCGAATTCCGTCAGTCCCGGCCGCAGCAGCGTGCGGTCGAAGAAGATGCTGAAATTCAGCGTTTGAACCGCGCCCGTGTCGTCGGTGATGACGAGCTGGACATTGTTGGCGCCTTCGACGAACGGAAAGTTGCTGGCATTGTAGGTGCCGGGCTGCAGTCTTACGCTCTGCACCTGCTGGCCATTGACGTAAGTCTGCACCGTGGAAGCGCGCTGCAAGGTGAATGTGCGATCGCCGCGCGGCTGCACGTTCTCCTGCGGTGCCAGCTCGTCATAGAGGCGCAAGACCGACAGACCCGCCATGTCAGGCGTGCCCTGAAAGCCGTCCGGTTGAGGCTGCAGGTCGCCCAAGGTCCAGCGCACGAGATTGTTGTCGTCGTCATAGACCAGGCGCGTGCCCTGGCGCGAGAACGCATCGACGCCCGATTGCCCCGGCGCATATTGCGCCTCGCCTTCGAGGATGAGCCCGTCCATGCGCAGCGCGCCATCCATGAGCAGCAACGGATCCTGAAACCCGGTAGGGCCGCCCTTCTCGACCACATCCGTCGAGCCGCGCAGATTCAGATAGCCGCTGTATTTCTCCGGCCGCGCCACATCGCCGACCAGCGAACGATCGAGATCGGCGACTGCGATGTCCTGGGTGAGCCGCGCTTCCGGCGCGATGTGCAGCACGACCTGCAGCATGGACTGATCGAAGGAGGAGGGAATTCCGCCTTTGCCAAGGTCGTCGAGCGTTGCTGTTTTCTCCGCGCCGATCGCCGCCTCGAGCTTGGCATACGACGCCGTGCTGAGAATCGGCTTGACGAGCTTCAAGACCTCCCCGGTATCGATGTCGACAGAACCGTCCGGGTTCAAGGTCGTTTGAACGTCGCCCAGATAATGATTGTCGTCGCGCACGCCCAGCGCGAGCGTGTATTTGCGCGCGATCTTGCCGATGGGCGCCGGCGTGGCGACGGTTGGCCCGGTGGTGACCGTGGGCGCGACGGGCTTGCCGGCAGGAGGTTGCGGCGCCGGCGTCTGGCAGGGCGCGGAGAACGCCTGCGGTATCAGAATGCGCTCAGCGACCGCGAGCTTGTACGGCGCGGCCAGGTGATTGTAGCGCGCCAGCACGAGCGGATTGACGTGGTAGCGGCGCGCGATGCTGTAGAGCCACTCGCCCTTCTGCACGACATAGACATCGCTCTTTGGCGTGCGCGCAATGCCGGACGCCGGAAACATTGCAGCTGCCAGAACGGCGAGCGAAACGGGACCTAGGCGGCGCATGAGCGATGCTCGCACGGGCCTACGGATTGCCCGCATCGAACGTCGCCTTGATCTGGCCCTGCCCGCTCGGCAGCGGGATCGGCACGAGGATTTTTCGCGTCGTATCCGGCCCGATCACGCCGAAGCCGATGGTCTGCTGGATATCCTGCGGCGAGAGCGATTTGTCGAACACGCTTTTGCCGCCGGCGTCGATTTCGGACAGATCGAGCTTGCCGTGGCTGAGATAGCCGTAACTGGGGCCGGTGTTCTGCACCCAGATTACAGCTTCGGGCTTCTTCGTCTTCGGGTCCGGCTCGATGCCGGTCTTGGCGATCGACAGGACCGGGCCGCCGGTCGTCGCTGCGACGCTCACCAGCACCTGGAAATTGTACAGAATCTGGATCGCGGACTGCCCGGCAGGCAGCTTCACCGGCAGCTGCGCCACGGTCACGTAATAGCTCTTGCTCTGCTTGAGTTCGGGATCGCCGACCCATTGGATGCGGAAAGTCTGCGTCTGGCCCGGCGGAATGAGAGCCTGGGGCGGAAAGATCAGAAGATCGCCCGGATCGGGCACGGTGGGCTTGGCGCCATCCTCGGTGAATTCGAGCACCTTGGCGGTGAGTTCCACCGGCAGCGGCGTGGTGGCGGTGTTCTGCACCGAGATCGTCGCCGACATCTTGCCGCCATTCGGCTTCAGATCGACCACGACCGGCTGCACGGTCATGGCGCTGGCCGCATTTACGGCGAGGCCAAGGATACAAAGCGCCGACACGAGTGTCCGCACCGCTACTTTCAATGACTTACGCATGGCCCCTGCCCGCTCTCGCACGCAACGCAACAATAAACGAATTAAAGTGTCGGCGAAACCGTTAAAGTGATGGATTCGGAATAATTGCCTGCCAGCATCCGAAGATTTTGCGCCACGGGCGTGAACACCATGTCCATGTAAGCAATTCTTTCGGAATCTCCCGCGTTCAGCCCGTAGCTTTCATACTGGGGAGCGCCGGAAGACGTGAAGCTGTCCACGGATGCCACCTGGACGCCGCCCGACGTATACGGACCGACGGAGAGTCCATAGAGCCACTGATTGGCGAAACCGCTGGGCGGGACTGCGCCGCTGGTGAGCCGGAAGGCGCCGTTTGTCGTGCTGAAGGACCAGCTGATCGCGGTGTTGCACACCAGCGGCGCATGGAAGTCGAGCGCATTGGCTGGGCCGAGCACCGACACACCGTCCGTTCCGGTGAGCTGGTCGCTGGTGAAGGTGGCGACCCCCGTGCTGCCGGGCGAGAAGCTGGCGCTGCCCGATTTCAGCGCCCATTCGCCGAGCACGCAGATCGCAGGCGCATTGCCCTTCACGGTGATCTGATCGCCGGGCACCGATGGCGTTGCGTCGGCGCTGGAGGCCGCAGCAGCCGAAACGGCCACCGCCGCTATCAGGATTTTCGCTATCGCGTTCATGCCGTCCATCCGTTTATTGCGCCGTGTTGAGTTGCACGATGATGGCATCCGTGTAGTCGCCGGCCTGGAGCGGACCGATGCCCGCGGCCAGGTTGAGATCGATCACCAGATTGCCGCTGGCGGGACCGGTCTGCGAAAGATCGACGCTCGCCGCGGTGCCGTTGGTGGTGAGCGATTTGGTGGTGTTGTCCCAGCTGGCGCTGAGGCCGTAATCGGCATGGGTGACGAAGCCGCTGCCCGGAGTCCCTGCCGTCTGGTCGTTCAAGCCGCCCGATTGCGTGCCGACGGTCAGCGAATGGGCGCCGGTGCAGACGATGGAGAATTCGAGCTGGGCGTTGACCGCCTGGGTCTTGTCGGACGAATTGACAAAATTGGTGAGGTCGAGCCGCCCGCCGGCGCCCGCTGAGGTGAAGTTCGTGCCTGCGCCGGTGACTTGCGGCGGCAGCATCTTGCAGCGCGTCGCGACGCTCGACTGCACCGTCAGCATTTGGCTCGGCGCCGCGCAAAGAGCTGGCGTCGCGGCCAGCGCCATAAGAATGCCAAGCCCGGCTGCTGCGCGGATCATTGGGCCCCCAGCGTGACGAAGAGAATGTCCTGATAAGTGCCGGCCACCAGCGGAACGCCGTTGCCGCCATTGGTGGCGCCCTGATCCACCTCGAAGTGGATGACGATGTTGCCCGCCGCCGGCTGGTTGACGTCGATCGGCGAATCGACTTCGCTCTCGCTCGCCGCGGTGGCCGTCAGGCTGCCGTTCTGTCCGCCCCAGCTGAAGGTGGCCTGATACGGCACCGCGTCGGCGAAGCCGGGATGCGTGCCGATGCCGCCCACGAGCCACAGCCCGTTATAGTCGGAGCTCACCGTGAGCTTGTGATTGAAATTGCACATGGCCGCGAAGGTCGCGGTGAAATCGGTGGCCTTGGTGCTGAAACTGTTGTCGTCGGCGAGGTCCGACAGCATCACCGTCGAGCCCGAGACGCTTTGCACATTCGTCGCGGCACCGACATTCACTTGCGGCGCGCCCAGGGTGCATATCTGGGCGGCGGAGCCGGTGGCCGTGATCGTCGCCTTCTGCGGAACCTGCGCGAACGCCAGCGGCGCGGCCAGCAGCGCCACGGCGGCAAGAAGAGCGGTTCGCGTCAGTCGCATGGGCTTTCCAGAACCTCTCAAGACGCAGCGGTGAGCGTAACAGTGATCGTGCCCTGATAGTTATTGTCCGCCACCAGCCTGCTGCCCGAAACCGGCGCGGTGAAATTGGAGAGCGTGACGGTGATGGTGTTGGCCTCTGCGGTGCCGACATCGGCCGAGCCCGAATGGCTGCCGCTGTCCGCGCCGGAGGTGGTGCCTTGCGAGGTGTCGCTCGGCGTCGGGGCGCCCCAGCCGGATTCGGTGGCGGTGTAATTCACCGCCTTGGTGAAGCCGGAGGGCGGCGAGCCGCTATAGCCTTGCGCCACCATCGGCAGCGCCGAAATCGTGATCTTCGAGCCGACATTGCACCACGAGCCGGTGATGGTCGTGTTCGGCGAGCCGCTGATAGCCGCGAGCGTGCCATCCGAAGAATTGGTCAGCGTGCCGACACTGATCTGCGAACTGGAGAGATCGCCCATGTGGCAGGCATTGCCGATCGAGCCAGTAAGCGTCACGGTTGCCGTTGCGGGCGCAACAGGCGAAGCAAAAGCTAAGCCTGGTATCAGCACCGCGGCTGCCAAAGTGAGAAGCTGATTTCTCATAACCACTCCATTCTAGGAAGGGAGCGGGCGGCCCATGCCGCCCGCTCTCAAACCACTATAAGCCGGCGGTCAGCGTGATTGTAACCGAACCTTGATAGCTGCCGGCCAATGCTGGCGCGGTCGTGGCCTCGATATTTACCGAACCACCGATCGATTGGTTGCTGACGACAAAGGGACCAACGCCGGTCACAGAAGCCGAACCCGTGCCCGCCGTATCAACCGACCCAGAGAAAGGAAGGCCGGTCGTCGTGAGGTTATAATTGATTTTGTTTGCGAACGAACCGGCGAGAGGCGTCGGTACTGTTCCCTGATAAGTAAGGGCGGTCGCGGTCACAGTTGCCGAGTTGCTCGATCCGTTGCAAAAAGCGGAGTAGGTCCCAGTCTTGGAAATTGTCTGGGCCGTAACATCTCCCGTGGTCGCGTCCGTCGCGAGGTTCCCGAGGCTGAGAGTGGGGGTGCTCGTGCTAATGCTGCAGCTGGCTACGACTGTGCCCGAAAGCGTAATTGACGCGCTGTTGTCCGCATAGCTCGGCACCGAAAGCGCGAGCACGGCGGCAACCGCCGCGGATGCGGCGAGTGTGTATTTCAACATTTTGTATTCTCCTTGGTTGACTTACTTGATCGAGGCCCCGGGACGATCCCGAAACCCGTGGAAAGGCCCACGGACGATCCCGCGGCCACGCAAGCTCGCCCCAGCCGGAGCGCGCTGACGTTCAGTGAAGTGGGACGCGCGCATTTCATAGGCGCGCGCCCACTGTGATAGTTGACGGCGGCACAAAGGCCATCCGCGTTACGATCCCGGCGTCAGCGTGACGGTGATCGTGCCCGCATAGGAGCCAGCCATCAGCTTTTTCGCCGTCTGAGCATCCGTCGTGATGGTGCCGCTGTCGCCATTGTCGATGAACGCGCCGACCGTGGCTGAACCGCCCGTGCCGGTCGCGGTGTCGAACGACTGATTGTTGAGCAGACCGCTGGTGCTCTTGAGCGTATAATCGACAGAGTCGGTGAATCCGTTCGGAACAGACCCGGGTAATGTCGTCGGCATCATCTTGGTCGTCGCCACGGACAGTGTGCTGGTGGCGCCGTTGCACCAGGCGCCTGTCAGGTAATTGACCGTCTGGCTGGTCGAAAGCGTGTTGCCATTCGCGTCGGCAAGGTTGCCCATGTTGACTGCGTAGGTGGAGGGATTGCCGTTCAGGCTGCAGGTCGCCGTGACGCTTCCGCTGACGGTGACAACCGCCGACGGGGCCGTTGTTGCCAACGCGTAGCTCGGCACGGAAAGGGCGAGCACGGCGGCAATGGCGGCGGATGCCGCGAGCGTGTGTTTCAACATATTGGTCTCTCCTTGAGGTTTGTGAATCGCGGCCCCCGGGACCATCCCGAAACCCGTGCTAAGGCCCACGGGCGATCCCGCGGCCGCGCTAGCTCGCCGGAGCGAACTGACGTTCTGTGTTGGAAGCGTGTGTGTGCTTCCGAGGCGCAGCCACGCGCCTGCTTTCGATGGCGTTCGCCCGAGGTGGGATGTGGCTGCTGTGTTCATTGCAATCAGGTGCCCGGCGTCACAAGGACGTCGATCTCGCCCGTATAGGTTCCGGCGATCAGTTTGTTCCCGCCGGTCGACTGCGTCGTCATCGTATACGTCGAGTGGCTCGCCCCGGTGTCGAATGCCGGCAGCGTATCCAGCGTCGCCATTGCTCCGGACGCAGGAGCATTGACCGTGCTGAGTGGGGGTAAAGCCGCAAACACCGACGGCGAGGTCGCTGACAGGACGTAGTCGATACGATTGATGAATGGCGTATCGGTCGTAGAATTGCTCGTCGTGATGGGTTTTGCGGTGATCTGGACGCTGTTGCCGGTCCCGTTGCACCAGATGTCACCGATGCTTTCGGGCAATGCTTCGCCGGCGTAGGTGCCGTCAGGGGTGTCAATGTTTGAGAGCGTGATGCTCTGTGTCGCGTTGGCTACGCTGCATTTCGCCGATACGACTCCGCTAATCGAGATTGTGTCTGTCGCCGCAAAGCTGGGGGCCGAAAAGGCAACGATGGCTGCGACTGCCGCAGACGCGGCGAGAGTGAATTTCAACATGATGGGCTCTCCTCAAATCGATTGTTGATGGACTGAAGCGCCCGGACCATCCGTTCGCCCGTGCTAAGGTCCACGGGCGATCCCGCGGCCGCGCTAGCCCGCCGGAGCGAACTGACGTTCTGTGTTGTGGAGCGCGCGCATGTCATATGCGTGTCCCCACCGTGACGGTTATCGTGTCGCCGTATTTGCCGGCGGCGATTTTTTTGTTTGGCGGCGGCGTCCAGCTCAACGTCATCGAGCCTGGCGTTCCCGCGGCGACTCCATCGCCCGAAGAAAGACCCTGGCCCGGCGCCGTGCCGTAGAAATTGCAAGTCGGTGAAGCCGCCGCGAGCGAAGCGGCGTCGCAATGGCCCGACACCGTGCCCAGATCGGTCTGATACTGGAGCGCGACCTTGTAATCGAGCAGGTCGGTGAAGCCGTTGGCCAGCACGCCGGTGACGCCGCTGTTCTTGAGGCCGCCGTTTTGCGACGACACGCCGACCGCAAATCCCGCATTGCATTCGAGGCTGAAGTTCAGCGTCAGCGAATTGGCTTGCGTCAGATCGTTCAGCACGGCGTTGGTTGGCGGCGCGGAGGAGAATCCGCACTGGCTGCCGATGGTGCCGATGAGCGAGATCGTGAGCGTGGCCGGCGGGCCGAAACGATTCGGCAACTGATCGGCCGACGCGGGCGCGGCCGCTACAACCGCAGCGATACAGGCGGCCCCGAGGACAGCCATTGCTTGGTGAATGTATGGTAAACGGCGGAGCTGTGACGGCGACGCATCGCATCGCACTGTCTCATCCCACTGACACCCCAACATCCCATTGCCCCGATGCGGACTTAATTCGCCGCCGTGGGTCGTCTTGTAAAACTAACCCGGCGATAACACACTGGCGAAAACAGGGTGGATGATGGCGAAACTTGGGCGTATAGCTCTTCCAACATATGTATAAACCATGTATCTGAAAAACTAACCTCTAATGCAAGTTGCTATAGACAAAAGTCTATTTGGGGTGGGGAAGTATTGAGTGAAAGAAAATAACCGAGAACAGGGTAAACAGCCGTCGCAATCCACGCCAAGTCTCGCCGAAATCGCGCAATTGCGGGCAGATCGGCGCTTTCCTGCTGCGGCGCACTTTCTCGCCACGGAGCTGGCCCAGATCTACGATGGCGACCGCACCCTCAACACGCTGCTGAACAACGCGGCGCGGCTGCAGATGTCGTATAGCTGCCTGGTCCTGCACTGGTCCGAACGCCAGGGCGACACCTATGCGGGCCTGACGATGAGCCGCTTCAAGGCCATCTGCAAAGCGCAGCGGTTCTGCAGTCCCGGCCGCGCCGAGGCCACCATGGCCCTGATGCGCAAATTCGGCTGGATCAGGGCGGTGAGCGATCCCCATGACCGGCGCCTGAAGCTGCTGGTGCCGACCGAGAAGATGACGATGGCCCATTTGCGGCTGTGGCGGCGGCATCTGGAAGGCGCCAGCATGGTCCTTGCCGATGTGGGCGACACACTCGCCGCCCTCGACCGGCCCGAATTCGCGACCACCTTCCTGCGCCGGATCAGCCACGACTATTTCCGCGGCGTGCGCATCCGCGAGGCCGCGCCCGATTTCGGCAAATACATGGATCGCAACAACGGCATGGTGATCCTGTTCAGCCTCTATGGGCGCCGGACCAGCGGCAAAGGGGCCGCGGACGGCGTCATCGCGATCTCGGTCTCCCGCCTGGCGCGCCAATTCGGGGCCTCTCGCGCCCTGGTCCGCGACTTGCTGGGTGAGGCCGAAAAGGACGGCCTGGTGCGCCGCGAAGGCGCCGGCGGCGTGGTGCTGCTGCCGCCCCTTGTCGACATGATCGAAAGTATCGTCGCGTGCATGTTCCTGCTCTACCGGCGCTGGGGGCAGCAAGTATTGGATGAGATCGCGGAAAGCTAAGCGCGATGGTTAATATAACCGCGCGCATTCAATGCTTGTCGAACGCATTGCATGCTTTCGCTTCACACATCGTAAACCAAGCCGTTTAGCACAATCTTAGGCGCGAGGCGCGACACTGGCCCCAACAATAACGGGTGTTCAGGATGAAGCGTTTTCTTGTTGCCGCCGTCTCGGCTACGGCGCTGCTCGCGGCCACCTGCGCTGCGCAAGCAGAAGGTGTCACCGCGCGCATCGAGATCAGGGGCTATGTGCCTGTGATCTGCAATGCCGACTTCTCTCCCCAGCCGCCGCAGCCCGGGATGGCGGGCTGGATGCATTTGGGCGCCGTTCACGAGTTCTGCAATTCCGGCTCCGGATTCCAGCTCGTGGTCGATTATCTGCCCACTTCGGATCCGGGGACGCTGGTGGTGGACGGACGGCAGGTGCGGCTCGACGGCTCGGGACATACCGTCATCGAGCGCCACGCCGGCCCTGCGATCGAGACAAGCCTTCTGGGCTACATCCCTGGGCGCCAACCGATCTCCAACCTGCACATCTCGATGCAGAGCTTCGCCATCTGAACCCGGCTCGTTTCTTGCTGCAAAGCTAGGTCGTGCCCCGAAACGGGGCGGATCGCGTTTGAGGCAACAGGTGCTCGCCACGGTTCTTCGCTACGGATGGCAGTATCCCGGCCGCATTGCGGCGGCCGTCCGGCGCGACCCCGCGGGCCTCGTCGATAGCCTGCGCAACCGCTTCGCGCGCCGCGCCGAGACGGGACAGACGTGCCGCTACGAGACGGACGCCGATTGGGAAGCCCGTCTGCATGCCCAGATCGGCGTCGAATGGCCGTGCGCGGCCTGCGACGAGTTCGATCTTCTGTGGCGCAGCGTCGTGCATGCGGTGAAGGCGAACGGCATCGATGTCGGGCCGCTCAGCTTTGCCGGCTACAATGACGGCGACGCCGCGCTGGTGCGCGCGATCTGGTGCCTGGTTCGCCACGGCGCGCCGCGCCATGTGGTGGAGACCGGCGTGGGCCACGGCTTCACCTCGCGCTTCATTCTCGAAGCGATGGCGCGCAACGGCTTCGGGCATCTGTGGAGCATCGATCTTCCGCCGCTCGATCCTGTGTTGCGCGCAAAAATCGGAATCGCCGTCGATGAGCGCCTGCGGCATCGCTGGACGTTGATCGCCGGATCGAGCCAGCGCCACCTGCCGCTGCTGCTGGACGAACTGGGCACGATCGACATGTTCGTCCATGACAGTCTGCACACCGAAGCCAATGTGCGTTTCGAGTTGGGCGCGGCCTGGCGAAAATTGCGCGCGGGCGGCGCGATGGTCGTCGATGACATCGACACCAATTGGGGATTCCGCAACGCGGCACGCGCGCTGGGCGACCACGAATCCTTCATCTGCGAAGCCGAACCGCTGCGCATGGACCCTCGCCGCTTCAACAAAAAGGGCATATTCGGGATTCTCCTCAAGCCCAGCTAATTGCCAAATGTGAATTTCCCTTTCCCCTCGCCTCGCCCCTGGGCCTAAAATAGCTGCGGCGCGAAGGGGGCTGACATGCAATCCACAAACACGCGTATCGCGGCCGTGCTTCTGTGCGCGGCGCTCGGCGGCTGCGCGGTCGAGAACGCGCCGATCAATGTGCCTTACACGGGCGTCACCCCGACCGATCCGCACAATCCGCCGCCGCAGCATCAGCCGGTTGTCGTGGGCCTGGCGTTTTCCGGCGGCGGTACCCGCGCAGCCGCGTTTGCCTTCGGCGTGCTGAAGGGACTGGCCGCCACGCCATCGCCGGACGGCGACGCGGCGCTGCTCGGCCATGTCGATTTCGTCAGCGGCGTGTCCGGCGGTTCGATCACCGCGGCGTATTTCGGCTATCGCGGCGCCGACGCGCTTGGCGACTTTCGCGAACGCTTCCTGACGCAGGACGTAGAGGCGCATCTGCACACCAGCCCGCTCGATCCGGCCAACTGGCTGCGCTGGCTGGAGGGCGGCGGCGTCAACGACCGGCGCGGCATGCAGACCTGGCTGGACCAGAACCTGTTCGATCACCAGACCTTCGCGGCCCTGGAGCGGCCCGACCGGCCGATCGTGTGGATCAATGCATCGGATATCTACAACCACACGCCCTTCGCCTTCGACCACGAGACGTTCGACGCGTTGTGCAGCGATCTCGCGCAGCTGCCGATCTCAGAAGCGGTCGCCGCCTCCGCCGCGGTTCCTGTCGCGTTCGCGCCCATCGTGATCAAGAGCTACTCGGGTGAGTGTCGCTACCAGACGCCTGCGTGGGTGACCAAGGCGCTGGCCGATGCGACGCTGCCGGCCGATTTGCAACGCTATGCGCAAGCCATTTCGAACTATCACGATCTCGACGCACAGAGATATGTGAAGCTGCTCGACGGCGGACTGGTGGACAATTACGGCCTCGCCGCGATCACGCTGCGGCGCGAGGAAAATGCCGGCACCGCCTACGCACCGCTCACGCCGGAGCAGGCGGTGAGCCTGCGCAAGCTGCTCTTCGTGCTGGTGGATTCCGGACAGTCCACGGACAATTCCTGGGTCATGACACCTGGCGGCCCAGTGGGATTGGACCTTGCGATGGCGGCGGTGAACACGCCGCTCGAAGCCGCCAAGCATGCGAGCTTCGATGTCTTCGACAAGGACATCGCCGCCTGGCACGACAAGCTGGTGCATTGGCGCTGCGCAATGTCATCCAGCGACGTGCTGCGCTTGCGTGGATCGCTGGCGGGATGGAAATGCGACGACGTGCATTTCTATATCGCCCCGATTTCCTTTGCACTGCTGGACGCGCCCGAGCGCGACCGGCTCTCGAAGCTGCCGACGAGCCTCACGCTGCCTACGCCGGATGTGGACGCGCTGATCGCGGGCGGTGAAGAGGCGCTGTCGCGCGCGCCGCAATTCCAGAAGTTCCTCGCTGCGCCCGGCGCCAACGTGGCGATGATCGCGCGCTGATCAGGACTTGGCGCAATCCACGCGACGGTCCGCCAGCGTGCAATGGCCTTCGATACTGCCGTCGACGCGGTATAGATCGATGTGCCAGCCCTTGGCTTGCTTCGTCATCATCAGGAAACCGAAGCCCGGCAAGGTCATGCCGTCCTTCACGATTTCACCGCCGAGGTTGAGCTTGGCGACGTTTGCAGGCGCGGCATCGAGTTTGTCGCCACTGTTGCCGGCGATGACCTGCGGCGGCGCGTTGTCGAAATAGTTCAGGGCTTCGAAGGCGTGGATATGTCCGCTGAGCATGAAATCCACGCCGGCGAGCGGATGGCTATCGTCCAGCGCCGCGATCAGCGTGCGATTGCCGCCGACGCCGATGCCGAAGATCTTCACTGCGCCCCAGATCGGGCGATGCGTTACCAGCCACACGGGTTTGGGCGCGACCGACTGCAGCGCGGCAAAGTCCTTCTGGTAGGCAGGAAGCGTTGCGGTATCGACATCGATATCCGGCGCGCTGGCATCGTCCATGATCGCGAGAGTCATGGGGCCTAACGCAATGGAATAAAGCGAAAGATGTGGATCGCACGGCGCGGATTCCACAAACGGCAGCGGTCCCAGCAAACGCAGCCAACCCGGACCGGAGCGATCGCAATCCTCGTGATTGCCGCGCACCACGACGAACGGCGCAGCGGCCAGCAATGGCGCTGCGGGCGTGAAGAAATCCGCATCCCATGCCGGCCAGTTGTCGCCCCACGGACTTCCGGCGCAGGAGGTGTTGTCCTTCGGGCATTGCGATTCCCGATAGAGATAATCGCCGACATGGATGACGAGATCGGGCTTCAGCTTGGCGCCCGCTGCAGCGACGACCGCGAATGGCCACTGCTTGGGATCGTTGCAGGCCTGAACCGTGCTGCCTTTGATGCGGCAGCCGGTATCGCCGATAACGAGGATGCGCTGCGGATCGGCCTTGGCGACCGGCAGCGATTGGCCGTCGACGCTGGCGGATTTCGCGCCCGCAGGGATGGTCGCCGCGCATAGCCGCACCGCGAAATTCGCATCCGGGGCTGCCCGCAGCACGGCTTTCACCGCCGTGCCATCGACGGAAAGTTCTGGACAGGTCGCAGATGTGGTGACGATGCGCGCCTCGGCACTGCCGCCCGGCATCATCTGCACCCATGTCGAGACGACCTGCGCGGAGGCCGGCGCGTTCAACGCAAGCAACGCAACGGCGGTGAAGGCAACGATCTTCATGCAAGCAACTCCAATCAGGGAATGAGCAGCACGCGCCCCACCGCCTGGCGGCTTTCGATATAGGCGTGGGCGGCGGCGGCTTCGGACAAGGGGAACGTCTTGTCGATGAGCACCTTCAGCTCGCCGCGCGCGATCTCGTCGATGAGCCTCTGGATATTGTTGTGCACGCGGTCGGTGGCGATCTCGGCACCCAGGAACACGCCCGTCAACGAGCGGTTGCCCACCATCAGCGAGGAGACATCGACCTTGGTGGGATCGCGGCCCGCCTGCCCGACAAACGAGATGCGTCCGCGATAGCCCAGACAAGCGATGGACGTCTGCAACGTGGACCCCACCGGATCGACAACCAGATCGACGCCCTGCCCGGTGATCTTCATCACCTGCTCGACGACGTCGTCCTTTATGTAATTGATGCCGTGGTCGAGACCGAGCGGTTTCAACCTTTCGAGCCGCGCGTCGCTGGACGCGGTGGCGAGCACGCGCGCGCCGGCGCGTTTGGCAAGCTGGATCGCCGCCACGCCAACGCCGCTGGCGCCGGCCTGAATCAGAACCGTCTCGCCTTTCTTGAGCCGCCCGAACTCGAACAGGCAATCGTCCGCGGTGCCGAACGGCACCGGCACGACCGCGCCCTGCTTCACGTCCATGCCTTTGGGCAGCGGCCAGGCGACGCGCGCCGGCACCGCGCGCAATTGCGCATGCGAGCCGAACGCATTGGTGGTGACGACCTTCTGCCCGACCTTCAGATCGGTGACGCCCTCGCCGACTTCCACGATCTCGCCCGCCGCCTGATAGCCGACGATATGCGGCGTGGTGGCAAGCGCACCGCCCGTGCGGTTGAGCGTATCGCCGCCTTCGATGCTGACGGCCTCCACGCGAATCAGAATGCCGCCCGCAAAGCATTTTGCATCCGGCACGTCTTCATATTTCAGAACATCCGACGGACCGTTCTTGTAATAGACGGCGGCTTTCATGGTTTGGTGCCTTTCGATAGCGCGGCGCGTAGAAGAAACCGATAGAGCCGGTCCTGCAAGCTCCGCGGATTTTCCAGATTCATGCGCGCGAGGCAGTCCGCATCTCCGCGCGCGAACACGCCGGCGGATGCGAGGCGCGCAAGCTGCAGCGGCTTGGCATTCTGCAGGATTTCCAACGCCGGGATGAGCTTCTGCTCCGTCTCGGTGAAATCCGTGCCGAAGGGAAATGGCGGCAATATGCCTCTGTCCCGCAACGGGCCGAGCGCGCGTTCGATACGTGCCGGCGTGTTGTCACGGTACGCTGCGGGGATTTGATACCCGCGCGGCAGCTTGCCCGCACTCTTTGCGGCGTCCATCAGTTCGGCCTGATAACGCGAATCCGAGACGCATAGCATCGCCGCGATCACATCCTTGTCCGACTTGCCGCGCAGATCGGCGACGCCATATTCGGTGACCACAATGTCGCGCATGTGACGCGGGACCGTTTCGTGGCCGTAACTCCAGCGGATGTTCGACGTCGTCTTGCCCGCCTTGGTGCGCGTGGAATTGAGCGTGATGATGGAGCGCGCATCGGGCAGCGCGAACGCCTGCTCCACGAAATTGAACTGGCCGCCGACGCCGCTGACCATGCGCCCGTCTTGCAGCCCGTCGGACACGACGGCGCCCAGCAGCGTCGCCATGATCGCGCTGTTGACGAAGCGGCCTTTGGTGCGCGCGGCGCGCTTGGCGGCTTCGTCGCTATAGAGACTGTTGGTGAAAGACACCGCGGTCATCTGGAATTTCGCGAGTTCCTCCGCCGGCATTTCGCGCAAGCGCCGGTAGAACGATTTTGGTCCCAGGAAGAACGCGCCGTGCAGCAGCACGCCGTCCACTTCGCGCTTGAGCACACCGGCGTCGCGCAACGCGAGAAACGAATCCACGAACATCTCGGTGGACGCGTAAAGTCCCGTCTGGAATGTCTTATCCTCGTGGAAGGCTTGCGCGGCGGCGTTGGGATCGAGCGCGTTCACCGCCTCGCGAAACGCCGCGTTGTTCTTCTGCCGCAGGATCAGCGCGTGCGCCGCCGCGTCGCCCTCCTGCCCGATGCCGATCTGCAATGTGCCGCCATCGGCCACCAGCCGTGCCACGTGGATGCCTGTCGCGTATTCCAGCAGATCGATCGGCTCTTTCGGCGGCGCGAACAGGGGAAAATCCGTCTGCGGGCTATCGAGCACGAAATCGAATTCGCTCGCCGGACGGTCGCCACGCCCCGGCATGAACGGCATCTCGGAATTCACCTGCACCGCCGTGAGGAATTTGGTTTCGCCGCACGCGCGCGCGTCGAGCAGATCGAGCGTGATATCGGTATTGCTGGACAGGCTGAAGCGATCGCCACGCTTGGCCACAAGCTGACCGATCACATTCACGCCGCGGTCGATGAGATAGCGGATCGCATGCGTGTAATTCGCCGAAATATAATCCTGCTGCGCCACGGGATTGTTCAGCCAGCGGCCCGCGAGGAAGAAGAATTCGTTGATCGTGACGTTGGGCGGTACGGTGCCGGTTCGCAGCCCGCGGATATAGGCAAGCTCCGGAAAGCCGCCGAACAACCGTTCGATCACCGGCGCCAGAAAGCGCTTCTCCAGCTCGTTGGCGTAATGCGGCTTCTCCAGCGACAGCGCCGTGAAGATGGTGAGATGGATCGACGGATCGGCCGCCGCGCGCGCATACAGCGCGTTGACGATATGGTTCGCCTTGCCCAGCCCCAGCGGCAGGCCCAGTACGATGCGCGGGCCGACGGCGCGGACGATCGCCTGCGCAATCGCGTCTGGATCAGTGAATGTTTCGGGCAAGGGCTGAATATCGCTAAGATCGGAAGGCACATATTGGCCGCTTTGGCGGAAAGGCGCCAGATGACTTCGCCGAACGATGATGTCGCCGCCGCGCTCGCCGCGATGGGATTGGCGGCGCCCGTCGCGCTGCATCCCATGGCGGGTGGCGTGTCGTGCGATGTGTGGCGCGTCGATCTGCCCGATGGCCCGATCTGCGTGAAACGCGCGCTGCCGAAGTTGCGTGTGACAGCGGATTGGCGCGCACCGCCTGAGCGTTCAGAGGTTGAAGTCGCCTGGCTGCGGTTGGCAGCGGAGATCGATCCGGCGCTGGTGCCGAAGGTGCTGGGCGAGGACCGCGCGCGGCACATCTTCGCGATGCAATTCCTTCCGCCGGATCGCTATCCGCTGTGGAAGGCGCAGCTTGCGGCAGGCGTTGTCGATGTGGAGTTCGCGGCACAAGTGGGCGCGGCATTGGCGCGCATTCATGCGGCAACGGCACGACGCGCGGACATCGCCGCGCAATTCGACAATGGCGCGCAATTCCGCGCGTTGCGGCTCGATCCCTACCTTCTCTATACGGCGAGCAAACACCCCGATCTCACGGCGAAGATCGTGGCCATCGCCGATGGCGTCGCAAACGCGCGCATTGCGTTGATGCAGGGCGATATCAGCCCGAAGAATATTCTGTGCAGTCCGCATGGTCCGGTTTTCCTCGACGCGGAAACGGCGTGTTATGGCGATCCCGCGTTCGATCTGGCGTTCTGCCTCAATCATCTGCTGCTGAAGTGCGTGTGGCGTCCGCAACATCGAAATGTCTATTGCGATAGCTTCACGCGGCTGAAGGACGCTTATCTTAAGAATGTCGATTGGGAGCCGAGTGCCGACATCGAACGGCGCACGCTGGAACTGCTGCCGGCACTGTTGCTTGCACGAATAGATGGCAAATCGCCCGTCGAATACATCACCGACGAGCACGACAAGACGACAGTGCGCCACTTCGCGCGCGAGCATCTGATTATGAGAAAAGAAACGCTACAGCATCTCGCAGATGACTGGCGTTTCTATTTGGTCGGGGCCAACTCGCGCTGACGTTTCGCGTCCGACGCGTGCGCGGGCTGATGCTTCACGTCGCCATCGCGGGGCAGGTCGCGCGTCCAGGCGGCGAATTCCAGCGCGATGCCGTCAGGATCGTAGAAGTAGATCGAGCGCACGAATGTGCTCGGCGTGACTTCGAGGCTCGCCTGCATGGGAGACTCGTCGTGGCTGATCACCTTCGATGCCTTGATGCCCTTGCAGATCAACTTTTCGTAATACTCGTCGATCTTGTCAGCCGGCACATTGATCGCGACGTGGTTCATCGAACCATGCGCGGACGGTCCCGGCAGCGGCCCGATCTTGGCCGACGCCACGCCCGGTTGCGCGGCCGGTGCATCCGCGAACCAGAAGAATGCCAGCGAATCTCCGTTGCCCAGGTCGAAAAAGAAGTGCTGGCCCATGCCGTTCGGCAGCTCGATCGTCTTGATCAGCGGCATGCCGAGCGTGTCCTGATAGAACGCGACGGTGCGCGCCATGTCCTTACAGACAAGCGCCAGGTGATTGACGCCCTGAAGCTCGAACTCCCTGTTCTTCGGCCGCGACATGGTTGCCTCCACACTCCAAGGTGAGTGTAGCATGGCGGCGCTTTGGGCGATAAGGCTGTCGTTACGGACAGCCAGCGGGGGATTTCACTATGGCATTCTGGAACCGGCTCAAGCCGATGGACGCGCATGGCATCGATCCGGCGCACCGGCTGAAGGCAACGCTATCCTGGCCGCATCTGGTGGCGATGGGCGTCGGCGCGATCGTGGGCACGGGCATTTACACGCTGACGGGCATCAGTGCCGGGCTGGCGGGGCCCGCCGTGCTGTTGTCCTTCGGAATCTGCGGCGTGATCTGCACCTGCGCCGCGCTCTGCTATGCCGAGATGGCGGCGATGATCCAGACAGCGGGCAGCGCCTACACCTACACTTATTCCGCGCTCGGCGAATTGCTGGCATGGATCGTGGGGTGGAGCTTGATCCTCGAATACACAGTGGGCGCGTCGGCGGTAGCGGTCGGCTGGTCGGCGCATGTGTCGGAGTTCATCCATGCGGCAGGATGGGCGGTGCCGGATGCGATCCTGCACGGAACCATGTCGGGCGGATTGCTCGATCTGCCCGCGGTCATCATCGCCGGCGCGGTGGCCGTGCTGCTCATCGTCGGCACGCGCGAGAGCGCGACGGTGAACATGTTTCTGGTCGGCATCAAGCTGGCGGCATTGGTGCTGTTCGTGGTGCTGGCCAGCCGCTCGTTCAACCCGGCGCTATTCCATCCCTTCCTTCCCTATGGGTTCATGGCGCATGTTGGACCGGATGGCGTGAAGCGCGGCGTACTGGCGGCGGCAGCGCTGGTGTTCTTCGCGTTCTATGGCTTCGACGCGGTTTCCACCGCAGCGGAAGAAACCAAAAATCCCGCACGCGACCTTTCCATCGGCATCATCGGCTCGATGGCGGTGTGCACTGTCATCTATATCGCGGTCGCGGCGTCCGCGCTGGGCGCCTCTCCGTTCGAGACGTTCTCCAAGACGGGCGCACCGCTGGTTTACATCCTCGACGACCTGCATCACGTTTTTTCCGCGCAACTTGTCGCCAGCGCGGCGATCGTCGCGTTGCCCACCGTGATCCTGGTTCTGATGTACGGGCAAAGCCGCATCTTCTTCGTGATGGCGCGCGACGGCTTGCTGCCGCAATCGCTTGCCACCGTTCACAAGACGCGCGGCACGCCGGTGATCATGACCATCGTCACGGCCATCGTTGTCGCGGCGCTGTCGGCGACATTGAAGCTCGATCAGATTGCCCTGCTCGCCAACGCGGGAACGCTCTGCGCCTTCACCGCGGTGGCGGCCTGCGTTCTGGTGATGCGCTCGCGCAATCCGAACCAGCCGCGCCCCTTCCGCGTGCCGCTGATCTGGATCGTGTGCCCGGTGTGCATCGTGGGCTGCCTCTATCTGTTCGTGAATGGCCTGCCGGCCTTCACGCAGTGGTGGTTCCTGATCTGGAACGCGGCCGGGCTGGCGATTTATCTGCTCTATAGTGTGCGCAAAAGCAGGCTTTCCGCTTGAGGCGTTAACGAGACCTTTCGCGCGCTAAGAAGGGATTAACCCCGCGGCGGTATTTTTACGCTGGAAACGCCAACCGAAGCGCAATGACCGAGCGCCTGAAACAAGTTCAATCGGAGATCAATCCGGCAAAGCTGGATCACCCGACGCTCGCCTTCCTGCGCGATTATTGGGAGCAGAAGCGCGGCACACGCGCGATGCCCTCGCGCGCCGACATCAAGCCGAGCGAACTGCGCGAACATCTGAGCTGGGTTATCGTCATGGAAGTGCTGCCGGGCATGGCGGACTTCCGCTACAAGCTCATCGGCACGCTGGTCTCGCAATATTGGCTGCGCGACAGCACTGGCAAGACCGTCAGCGAAGCGTTCTCCGAGGAATCTCCCGGCGCCGCCAAAGGCGTGCTCGCCATGTTCCGCAAATGCGCGCGCGACAAGGCCATCGTGCGCTCATGGGGCTCGGCCGGCTGGATAGAAGGCGGTTTCGAGGATTTTGATTGCATCGTGCTGCCGCTCTCGGACGACGGCGAGAACGTGAACCAGATTCTGCACGCGTTTGTGTTCGACCGCCCCGACGTGCTGATGGCGCGCGAGATTGCCCGGTCCAATGGCGGGCGCCTTCTGGAACGGCCCAAGGCGGCGAGCTGAGACTTCCTTTCCCTTGCGGAAGCACACACCCCTCCGCTAGCACTTTGCGGGGGAGGACCGAACATGACCGATACGATGGCGGCGCCGCAAAAGCGCAGCATGACACTGGTGGTGCTGGCGTCGGCCGCCGGCACAATGTTCGAGTGGTACGACTTCTTCATCTTCGGCTCGCTCGCCGCCATCATCGCCAAGCATTTCTTCGCGGGCGTCAGCGACTCGCAGGCCTATCTCTTCGCGCTGCTCACCTTCGCGGCAGGATTTTTCGCGCGCCCGTTCGGTGCGGTGGTGTTCGGACGCGCGGGCGATATCGTCGGCCGCAAGCGTACCTTCCTCGTCACCATCACTGTGATGGGTCTTGCGACGTTCGCGGTGGCATTCCTTCCCGATTACGCGCAAGTCGGAGTCGCCGCGCCCTATGCGCTGATCGTCGTGCGCGTTTTGCAGGGTTTTGCCATCGGCGGTGAATATGGCGGCGCTGCTATTTATGTCGCCGAACATTCGAGTGCCAAGCGCCGCGGTCTCTCGACAGGGTGGATTCAAGCGGCGGCGGGCATGGGATTGATCCTGGCGCTGATCGTCATCCTCGTCACGCGCAAGAGCATGGGCGAGGAGACGTTCGGCGCGTGGGGATGGCGCATCCCGTTCGCCGTGTCGTTCGTGCTGCTGGCGTTGTCGCTGTGGATCCGGCTGAAGCTCAATGAGTCGCCAATGTTCCAGCGCATCCAGGACGAAGGCAAACTCGCCAAGGCGCCGCTCTCCGAAGCCTTCCTCAACGGCGCCAATCTGAAGATCGTGGTCGTCACGCTGATCGGCGTGCTGATGGGACAGGGCGTGGTGTGGTACGCGGCGCAGTTCTACACGCAGTTCTTTCTCGAGCGCACGCTGAAGGTCGATCCTTCGACGGTGGATGCGCTCATCATGGTCGTCACCATCGCCAGCCTTCCGCTTTACATGTTCTTCGCGTGGGTGTCGGACAGGATCGGCCGCAAGCCGATCATGCTGCTGGGATTGCTGATGGCGGCAATCGGTTTCATTCCCGGATTCAAGATGCTGACAGACGCCGTCAATCCCGCGCTGGCAGCGGCGTCCGCGCGCGCGCCTGTCGTGGTCGTGGCCGATCCCGCGCATTGCTCGGTGCAGTTCGACCTCATCGGCAAAGCGAAATTCGTCACATCCTGCGATATCGCGAAGAGCAGCCTCGCCAACGCGGGGATTTCCTACACCAACACCGCCGCCGCGCCGGACGCGCAGGCGAGCGTGCATGTCGGAAACACGCTCGTATCCGCACCGGAAGGCTCAGGCCTCGACAAAACGCAGCTCGCAGCGACAACAAAGGATTTCGCGGCGCGCCTGAAGACTGCGCTCGCCGGCGCCGGCTACCCGGCCTCGGCAAGCGGCAGTGGCATCGACATGCCGCGCACGTTGTTAATCCTGCTGTATTTCATCATCGCGGCGTGTGCGCTGTACGGACCGCAAGCGGCCGCGCTGGTGGAGCTGTTTCCCACCCGCATCCGCTACACCGCGCTGTCGGTGCCGTATCATGTGGGCGTAGGCTGGTTCGGCGGCTTCCTGCCGCCCATCGCATTCGCGGTGGTGGCCGCGACGGGAAACATCTACGCCGGGCTGTGGTACCCGACCGTCATTTCGGCCATCGGCTTTATCGTCACGCTGTTCTTCGTGCCCGAAACAAAAGGCCGCGCGATCGATTGATCATTTCACGTCGATGGGAACGCCCGGCTGGTCCTTGCTGGTGCGCATGACCAGCGTGGTGCGCACGCTGGCGACGTTCTTTGCCGATGTCAGGGTGTCGGTGACGAAGAACTGGAACGCCGACAGATCCTTCGCCACGCATTTGAGCAGGAAGTCGAATTCGCCTTGCAGCATGTAGCACTCGCGCACTTCGGCCCAGCTTCGCGCGCGTTCCTCGAAATGTTTCAGATCCGCATCGGCCTGGCTCGCCAAACCGACAAAGGCAAATCCGGCCACTTCGTAGCCGAGCGATTTCGCGTCGAGATCGGCGTGATAGCCTTTGATGTAGCCCGCCTTCTCGAGCGCCCGCATCCGGCGCAAACACGGCGGCGCCGTTATCTTGGCGCGCTTGGAAAGCTCGACATTGGTGATACGCCCGTCTTCTTGAAGTTCGTAAAGGATGCGGAGATCGATGGAATCGAGCTTGTGGCGCTCCATGGCACAGTCCGTGCTGACAGCGCGTGCATTTTAGCTCCGGGGCCGCGTCACGCGCAATAAAATTTCGACATGGAGAAAGTTCGTTGCCGTTCGTTGTCCACCCATTTCTCTGCGCCAACGGCCAGAAATTCCCGGTTTTCCTGGATTTTTCGACTGAACCGCAGCGATTTGGGCCACGTCGCCGGCTCGGAACGAAGCGGAGACCGGTCCCGCCGCAAAAGCTGGCGCTGCGATCTTCTTTCCGTCTGAAGAGCATCTTGCGCACCATCACACCGCAGCGGGCGCGCATATTTTGTTAAAGCAGCCTTTCGCTCTAAAGGTGGGCGCGCTCGCAGATGAGTCGAAGTCTCCGTTGCGTAAGTTGGAGCAGATGACCGGACGAAAGCTGGCTTGAATTCCCTTGCCGACGAATGCTGGATTGTCACCGAAGGCGCCGCAGGCATGGAGAACCAGTGCCTGGGGCTCGCGGAGCGCTTGGCGTTGCCCCATCGCGTGCTGCGGGTGAAGGTGGCGCCGCCGTGGCGCTGGTTTGCACCGCGCTCGCTGGGTTCGCCGTTCCAGCATCTGAAATCGGATTCCGACCGGCTCACGCCACCCTGGCCGCGATTGCTGATCGGCTGCGGGCGGCAAAGCATTGCCCTGTCCATCGCCGTTCGCGCCGCAAGCGCCCGACGGACGGTGACGGTGCAATGTCAGAATCCGCGCGTCGATCCGGCAAAATTCGATCTTGTGATTCCGCCCGAGCATGACGGCCTTGTCGGGCCGCATGTGTTTCCCATCGTTGGAAGCCCCAATCGCGTAACCGCGGCAACGCTTGCCGAAGCGCGTGCGCAGTTCGCGCCGCTGTTCGCGCCACTGGCGGCACCGCGCGTCGCCGTACTCGTCGGCGGCTCGAGCCGCAGCCATGGCCATCTGGGCGAGCGCCAGGCGCGCGATCTCGTGCAAGGACTGCGCGCGGTGGCGCAAGGCGCGTCCCTCATGGTCACCACATCGCGGCGCACCGACGACGCAGTCGCGAATCTGCTCAGGACCGAGTTGACGGGGCCGAACATCTATTTCTGGGACGGTGAGCCGCCCAACCCCTATTTCGGACTGCTCGCATGGGCCGACGCGATCGTCGTCACGTCCGATTCGGTCAACATGATCTGCGAGGCCGCCGGTACCGGAAAGCCGATACAGATTTTTCGCTTAACCGCCCGCTCGGCAAGAGCCCGAAAGTTTCAAGATTCCATCATGCAGAGGGGAATCGCACGCCCGTTTGCGGGCCGAATCGAGCAATGGGATTACACGCCTCTCGACGAAACAGGCCGCGCCGCGCAGCGGATTCAATCGCTTCTTGACGCGCGCGCATCCGCTCCCGATATGAGGGGCTAGGGGTCGTTCGCCGCCGCAGCGGTCGCGCTCCTATTTGCGGGAGCGTCATGTCGGATTCCTCAGCCAAAGTCGTCATTCTCGGCAGCGGGCCAGCAGGCGCCACCGCGGCGATCTATGCCGCGCGCGCCATGCTCGCGCCGGTGATGATCGGCGGCATCCAGCCGGGCGGCCAGCTCACCATCACCACAGAAGTCGAGAACTATCCCGGCTTCGCCGAAGCCATTCAGGGACCTTGGCTGATGGAGCAGATGCAGGCGCAGGCCGAGCATGTCGGCACCAAGCTCATCTCGGACACGATCACGTCCATCGATCTGGCACAGCGGCCATTCACCCTGATTGGCGACTCGGGCACACGCTACAAAGCCGAAACCGTCATCGTCGCCACCGGCGCCAGCGCGAACTGGCTGGGGCTTGCCTCCGAGGAAAAATTCAAGGGCTTCGGCGTGTCGGCTTGTGCCACCTGCGACGGATTCTTCTTTCGCGGCAAACAGGTGGCTGTGGTCGGGGGCGGCAACACCGCGGCCGAGGAAGCGCTGTTCCTGACCAATTTCGCAGAAAAAGTCACGTTGATTCATCGCAGGCCGACATTGCGCGCCGACAAGACCAACCAGATGCGCCTCGCGGATCATCCGAAAATTGAAATAGTTTATGATTCGGTTGTCGATGAGGTTCTTGGTAGCGAAGC
This sequence comes from Rhizomicrobium sp., assembly GCA_036489635.1. GTDB lineage: Bacteria > Pseudomonadota > Alphaproteobacteria > Micropepsales > Micropepsaceae > Rhizomicrobium. Next base: position 26,742 of record DASXFK010000011.1, read on the forward strand.
ACCGCGCGGCGTGACCGGCATCAAGCTTCGCAATCTTTCCAGCGACGAGACGAAAACGCTCGCCGTGGACGGATTGTTCATCGCCATCGGCCATTCGCCGGCCACGGAATTGTTCCGCGGCCAGGTGGAGATGGACGACGACGGCTATATCAAGACGGCGCCGGATTCGACGCGCACCTCCGTGCCGGGCGTGTTCGCCGCCGGAGACGTGAAGGACAAGATTTTCCGCCAGGCGGTGACGGCCGCGGGCATGGGCTGCATGGCGGCGCTCGAAGCAGAGCGGTTTTTGGCCGGGGGGCATTGAACTGCTGACGCTCTGGGAGGGGCGTCGTTATGGATTGGGACAAACTCAGGATTTTCCACGCGGTTGCCTCCGCAGGATCGTTCACACACGCAGGCCAGATGCTCACACTCAGCCAATCGGCGGTGAGCCGGCAGATCAGCGCGCTCGAAGAAGAGATCGCCACGCCGCTGTTTCAGCGCCACGCGCGCGGGCTGACGCTGACCGATGAAGGCGAACTGCTCTACGGCGCGGTGTCCGACGTTCTGGCCCGTTTGGGACAGGCCGAGGAAGCGCTGAAGAACGCGCAGTCCGCACCGCGCGGATCGCTCAAGATCACCACCAGCCACGGGCTGGGCGCCTACTGGATCCTGCCGAGGATGGAATCGTTCATCGCCGACTTCCCCGAGCTGCAGGTACACCTGGTGTTCGAGGATCGCGAGCTGGATCTGGCGCAGCGCGAGGCCGACATCGCCGTGCGCATGCGTGCGCCGGTGCAGGCCGACCTGATCCAGCGCAAGCTTTTTGCGGTTCATTATCACCTCTATGCCGAGGAGAAATACATCGCCCGCCACGGCGCGCCGCAGAATTTCGGCGATCTCGTCAAGCACACCTTGATCGCCTATGGCGAAACCGCGGCGCCTGAGATTCGCGACGTCAATTGGCTGATTGACAATGTGCGCAAGCTTTCGCCCGACGGCGTCTATCGGGCGTTGCGCATCAACAATCTCACCGGCATCCTGCAGGCGACGGAAGCAGGCATGGGAGTTGCGGCGCTGCCCGATTACATCGCGGAAAGCCGCAAGCATCTGGTGCGCATTCTGCCCGACGTCGAAGGCCCGACCTTCGACGTGCATCTGGTCTATTGCGATGCGCTGCGCCAGTCCAAGCGTGTCGCCGCATTTCGCGACTTCCTTGTGCGCGAAGCCAAGGACTGGCGCTTCTGAAATTTATCTGCGCCGCCGCAGGCGATGCCCTGCACGCGCTTAATTCTTTTTCACATGCTTGAACGCGGGCGTTCCGCTACCAAGTCGATGGTGTCGGCTGATCGTCCCCCCGATCCGCGACACCCAAGCTGCGGCGCCGGAGCAGAGCCCCCTTCGCTCCGGCGCCTTTTTGTCAGCCCAGATGACTGCGCAGCATCCAGGCCGCCTTCTCGCTGGCCTCCATGCGTTGGGTCAGCAGATCGAGCGTTGGCTGGTCGCCCACCTTGTCGGCGGCCTTGAAGGCATGACGCGCGGTGCGGACAACGGCTTCGTGGCCCTCCGCCAGCTCCTTCACCATTGCGAGCGCTGCCGGCGGCTTGTCGTCTGTGCTTTCCTTGATCGAGGTGAGCTTCGCGTAGGTGCGGTAATTGCCCGGCGCAAATTCGCCCAGCGCGCGAATGCGCTCCGCGATCAAATCCGCCGCGTCATGGAGTTCGGTGTATTGCGTCTCGAACAAGGTGTGAAGCGCCGAGAACATCGGCCCCGTCACGTTCCAGTGATAACCGTGCGTCTTCAGATAGAGCATGTATGTATCGGCCAGCACCTTGCCGAGGCCGTCGGCGATGGCCTTGCGCTCGCCCTTCTTCAGCCCAATGTTGATGTCCATAGGGTACCTCCGGTCCGTTCTAATGCGAACTTAACCAAGCGACCGTCCGGCTTCAAGTAGTTTAGAATTATTCCAGAGAGGAAAGATGGAACTCGGCAGGCTCGGCGAGACGATGAATGTGGATGATTTGCGCGGCCAGACCTCGGGCTGGGGCGGTTTCGGCGGCATGGGGCCCATGGCCTATGGCGGCGGTATCCGCGGCGGCGGCATGGGCCTTGTCGGCCTGATCATCATGGCGCTGCTCTATTTTGCGGGCTCCTTCACCAATAGCGGCAGCTACGACAATCAATTCAGCGCGCCGGCGGCTCAGGGCACCGACCAGAATAGCGATGCCGAGTTCGATTTCTCGCGCAAGATCGTGTGGTCGCTGGAACAGGTCTGGGCGCCGATTATGAAGGCGCGCGGCGTCAGCTTCACACCCGCCACCATCACCGTCTATGACGACTCGACGCCGACGGCCTGTGGCCAGGGCGAAGCCAGCGCCGGTCCGTTCTATTGCCCGAACGACAGCCATATCTATCTCGACCTTGCATTCTTCCAACAACTCGCCAACCAGTTCGGCGCGCCGGGGCAATTCGCGCAGGCCTATGTGATTGCCCATGAATACGGCCATCACATCCAGAACCTCGTCGGCACGATGGACAAAGAGCAGGCGGCGCTGGAGGGCAACAGCGCAAAAGGGGCGACCGGCGCGTCGGTGCGGCTCGAATTGCAAGCCGATTGCTATGCCGGCGTGTGGGCGTGGCACGCCAATCAGCAGTTCGCCATTCTCGACAAGGGTGACATCGAAGGTGGGTTGAAGGCCGCCAGCGCTGTCGGCGACGACACGCTGGAGAAGCAGCAGCAGGGCTACGTCGTACCCGATTCCTTCACGCATGGCACCTCGGCCCAGCGCATGCGCTGGTTCAAGCGCGGCTTTGCGCGCGGCGACATGGACGATTGCGACACCTTCGACGCCAGTACGCTTTAGACGGGCTTCATTGTCAGCGACACAGCGATGTAGCCGATGCCAGTGGTCAGGAAATTCACGCCTAGCAGGATACCCAGTGCGACAGCCGAGATCGAAGGCCATCCCGCGACGATCAGCACCGCCAGGACGATGCTCGCGACGCCGGAGATAAGCATCCAGATCCATCCGGTGTGCGGGCGCATCTCGAAGGCGAACACCAATTCCGACGCGCCCTGGAACATGAAAAGAATTCCGATCACCAGCGTCAGCGTCAAAGCGCCGCCCAGCGGATTGAACAGCAGAAACACACCCGCCGCGATGGCGACGAGTGCGAACAGCAAGGCGCCGAAGAACGGCCCGGTGCTGTGGATCGAGAACGCGCCGAGCGCCATGAAAATGCCGGCGAACAGGAACACCCATCCCACCAGAAGGGCCGCGACGATCGTGGCGATGAATGGAAACACCAATGCCACGATGCCGAGAAAGGCCATCGCAATGCCCATCCAAAGCAATTGCGTCGACGATCCGCGGACCCGGGTATGAAAAACCGTGTCAGCGATGCCCGGATGACTCATGACCCCCTCCCTGTTTGCTTACTATCGTTCCCGCATCGAACGGTGTCGCCCGCGCGCAGGCTGCGCGCGAGCTTCGCCGCGATGACACGCGAGCGCTATGCCGCCTGCTTGTGCTGCGCCACCACCTGATCGGCAAGCTTGCCGTTCAGTTCGGCCAGATGATCGAACTCCATCTCGAACGTGCCCACGCCCTGCGTGAGCGAGCGCAAATCGATGATGAGATCGTGCAGTTCCGACAGCGGCATCTGAGCTTCGACCGTATCCCAGCCTTTCCATCCGCCGCGCGCGTCGTAGCCCATGAGCTGGCCGCGCCGGCCGCTGACCACCTGATTGGCTTTCGACGTCGCGTCGTTGGGGACATGAATCTTCACCCGCATGATCGGCTCCAGCAGCACCGGCGCGCAATTGGGCATGCCTTCGGTCATGGCGATGCGTGCGGCTGTCTGAAACGCGGCATCGGAGGAATCCACCGCGTGATAGGAACCGTCCACCAGCGCCACGCTGACATCGACCACGGGAAATCCGAGCGGGCCGTGCTTGAGATAATCGACCACGCCTTTCTCCACCGAGGGGATGAAGTTTCGCGGCACCACCCCGCCCTTGATCTGATCTTCGAACACGAAGCCGGTGCCACGCGCCTGCGGCTTGATATCGATGTGGACGTCGCCGAACTGGCCGTGACCGCCGGATTGCCGCTTATGGCGGCCGTGCTGGCGCGTCGGCTTCTTGATGGTTTCCTTGTACGGCACCTTGGGCTGATGGGTGTTCAGCTTGAGCCCGTATTTGCTTTGCAGCTTTTCGGCAGCGACTTTCAGATGAATCTCGCCCTGCCCCAAGAGCGCCATCTGCTGCAGCTCCGCGTCCTGCTGAAAGGAGATCGACGGATCTTCTTCCTGCAATTTGTGGATCGCGGCGGTGAGCTTGACCTCGTCGTTGCGGTCGGCCGCTTCGATGGCCAGACCATAGACGGGCTTGAGTTGCTCGATCTGCGCTTTGGGATGCGCCGTCTTGGCGGACGACAGCGTCTCGCCCGTCTGCACGCCCTCCAGGCGGCCGAGCGCGACGGTTTCGCCCGCCTGCGCTTCGGCGAGTTTGGTCTGCGCTTCTCCCTTCAGCGCGAACATGCCGCCGATGCGCGCGTCGCGGCCATCGCGGGTGTGGAGCACGGCGCCATCCTTCAACACTCCCGCGACCACGCGCACCAGCGAAAGCTTTCCATGCGCGCCGTTATAGGTTTTCAACACCTGCACGAGGGGCTCGCCAGCCGCCTTGAGCCCGAGCCGCGCAGCGACGGCGCCGACATCGGGCACCTCGTGGCGCAGCGCCTTGAGCAGACGCCGGATGCCGTTATCGCCGTCCGCCGAGCCGAGAAGCACGGGAACCACCAGCCCTTCGGCCAGGTCCTTCGACAGATCGGCAAAGACTTCATCGCGCGGCGGCTCCAGATCGGAGAGCAGTTCCTCCATCAGGTGCTCGTCGTAATCGGCGAGCTTTTCCAGCATGGCGAAACGCGCCTGCTTTTCCTCATCCTGTAGAGCCCCCAGATCGACGAGCTTGGATTCGTCATGCGGCGCATATTGAAAGGCGCGTTCCAGTGCGAGATCGACAAAACCCTTCACCGCGCCGCCATCGACGATCGGGATCTGGCGCATGAGCAGCGGCTTGTCGCTGGCCTCCTGAAGCGCGGCCAGCAGATCGCGCACGGTGCCGCTCGCCTTGTCGATCTTGTTGATGAAGAGGAAATGCGGAATCGAAAGATCGCCCAGCCGCTTCATGAACGGCTTCAGCATCTGCACCTTCGCGGCGTCGGGCTCGCAGACCACCACGGCCGCGTCCACGCCGGGCAAAACGTTGAGCGTGTCCTGCAGAAATTCGATGGAGCCGGGGCAATCGAGAAAGGTGAAGCTTTCGGCGAGATATTTTGTGGTGGCGCAATTGACTTCGACGCTCATCTGCCGGGCGCGGGCCTCAACCGATGCGTCGCCCACTGTGTTCTTCTGCGCGATGGAGCCTTTTCTTTGCACCGCGCCGGTGATGGCGAGAATGGATTCGAGCAGCGTGGTCTTGCCGCTGCCGTACGGACCTACGAGGGCCACAGTACGCGGCCCACTCCCTCCGGTTTTTTTTGACATGATCGCCTCCATTACCCCGGTAAGCACAGGGTACGAGGCGCGGCGGGCGTCTTCTTCCCAAGGCATTGGGCGGCGTCACGCGCCCCGCTAGTGCCATCATGCTCGCGCCGATACGAGCCCCGCGCAAGCCCTTGACGGCGATAGTTTCCACCCATCAACCGGCTTGGTCAGTACGAACTTGCGAGCGCGATGAGATAGGGGAAGCCGTGATTGATGGACGGATCGATGGCCCAGATCGAACTGCTGAAGCCGGACGGAAGGGCGGCGCGAAACTTTGCGGTGGTGCGCGCCACGGCGCTTCCCTTTGCGCCTGCATCTTGCAGGCCCACGCCGATGCTCGTGCCGGATGTTTTCTTGTCCCAATACAGCGATGACAGCGTGCCCGCGTTCTCGCCGATCGCACCCCCAACATTGGCTCGACCGGAAACGGCGCCGGTCGCGTAAGCATCTTGGATCTTGGCTTCGTTGAGTCCGACCAGTCCACCTGCACCTTTGTTTCCCTTTACCGCTCCGGTGGCGTAGCAATTCAGGAGCTCGGCGCTGCCCGCCAGGTAGCCCACCAGCCCGCCTTCGTCCTTTCCGCCCGTGTCCGCAACGACCAGGCCGGACGCAAAAGACTCTTCCACAAGCCCAATGTCGCTGAAGCCGATCAGGCCACCTGCGTAGCGCATGCCCTGCACCGCGCCGGATGCCCAGGAGTCCTCGACCGTTCCGTTGCTGTTTCCGGCCAGGCCGCCCACCGCGTTGAAACCATGGACGGCGCCGGTCGCATCGGAATCTTCCACGGTGCCCGAATTGCGGCCCGCAAGACCGGCGACGTCGGAGCTGTTCGTGGCGGTCACGCTTCCGCTGGCAGAGGAATATTCGATCAAACCGCTGCTCTCGTTGAATCCCACGAGGCCGCCGACGAGACTGTGCGTGTTGCCCGGCTGTTGCGTGCCGTGCTGATCCTCCACGGCGGCCGAGGACGAGACACCATCGATTTTTCCCTCATTCGTCCCGGCCATGCCGCCGACATAAGTGTCGCCGTTCACCATGCCTGCGACGCTGTCGTCCTTCAGCATGCCCGCGTTGGCGCCCACCAGCGCGCCCACGGCCGTACCGCCTACAATATTGGCGTTTGCAAGCGAAAGATTTTCCACCGTTCCCTGCGCCGCGACCGATGCGAACAAGCCGACATTGGTAAGTTGCGCGGCGCCAATGGAAAGATCGGAAATCGTGTTGCCCAATCCGTTGAACACACCGCTGAACGTCGTCGCGATCGGCGAGCGGGCATAGGTGCCGTCGGCCTTCGCATCGTAATTTGCCGCGAGGGCGTAATCGCCGGTGGGACGGGCGGCGATGTCGTGCGCCAGCGTCGCCAGACTGCCGACGAGGGTGAACCGCGTGCCGCCGATGGACAGAACGCTGCTCAGATTATCGAAGATGAAGCTGCCGCTTTCGAAGGCGACGGAACCGCTCGTGCCGCCATCGCCGGTGAGCAGCGTCACGCCGCCGCGGCCCGCAACGTTCACAGCCTTTTTGACGATGATCGAGTGGTAAGCATCGAGCCGCAACGTCGCCGCCGTGTTCCAAGCCAGCCCCGAGGCGATCACAATATTGCCCGTGCCGCTCGCTGTGGTGCCCGGACCGCTGGCGCCGGTGGCTGTGGTCTTGAGCGTGACGCTCGTGCCGGCGTTCAGCGAATTGTCGATCGTCTTGGCGGCAGTCGCATCGACCGTGAGGTTCTCGGGATCGACCAGCCATGTTCCGCCATCGCCCGCGTCGATAGCGCCACCGATGGCGACGCGATGGCCCGACGTTTCGATCAGCCCGCCGCTGCCGTCGCGATTGCGCGCGCTAAGCGTGCCGGTCACTCTGGTTTCGCCGTTGTCCGAGATCACGCGGATATGCGCGCCGTGACGCGCACTACCCACGGCATCGATCGAGCCGCCCGCCACGACTGCGCCATCCGCCGCGCGCAGTTTCACGCGCGAGGCGGAGATGGTGCCGACATTCACGATGCTGCCGCCGACAAGCTTCGCTGCGCCGCCCGACGCGATGCTTCCACGGTTGACGATCCTGCCATCGGCGCTGGCGAAGCGGCGCCAATCGTCAGCGAACGCGCCGCCGGAGGCGACAAAATCTCCTCCTGTCACGATCCGGCCTGTGCCCGAAACGATCATGCCCGAGCTGTTCAACAGGTAGAGCGAACCCGTCGCGTTCAGTGAACCGGCGATGCGCGAGAGGTTGCCGCCGGTCACCCGGTTCAGCGTCGCGCCCGCCCCATTGTCGAACGTCACGCTCTCATGCTTGCCGATGGAGAAGCTGTTCCAGTCGATGATGCCCGTTATGGATGATTGCGTCACCGTCAGCGACCTGGCCGCTTTGCCGATGGCGCCATGACCGGCGACGAAACCACCGGCGGACGGCAATCCAGCGGCGAGCGCTGTGTCCGCGCCCAGCATCAGCGCAACCAGGCTGACGCCCATCGAAAGCAATGCCGCAGAATGTTGATTCATGAGTGTCGCCTCCAAAGCTGGGACGACTCTATACCCTGAACGCCATCGCATCAGCGGATGAAGCCGGCAACGGTCAGAGAAAAAGCCGCGC
>DASXFK010000056.1:0-2037 GCA_036489635.1 Rhizomicrobium sp.
TCGATCCAGGATCAAGGCGCCCACCGCCAGTCGGTGTGATTCCATCGGCAATTTGCTTCGCGTTCACCTCCCCTTCGCGGGGAGGTCGTCGCATTTGAGCGAAACGAAAAATGGGGATGGGTTGAGTTGTCCCACCCGTTCGCTTCGCGAACGACCTCTTCATCAAAGAGGAAGTGAAATCGGGCTATGCGCGCACCGACCATGAGCCGTCAGCAATCGATATGTCGTAAAACTAGTGACGCGGCGCTACATCAATAGCGGACATTTTAGCAGGCCCGTCATGATCGCACGCTTTGTTGCCGCAACTGCCCTCGCCGCGCTTTTCGCCACTGCAGCGTCCGCACAGACCGCCGTGCCGGTCGGCCATTTCGACAGCGTCGAACTGGAAGGCGGCGGCCATGTGACATTCCATTATGGTGCGCAGCAGCACGTGATGCTCAACAACGGCAGCACGCAGTACACGAAATTCGAGATCGACGGCGACAAGCTCGTCATCCGCACGTGCGCGACCGACAATTGCCCGACAATTTATAAAATGGATGTCGATATCGCCACGCCTTCCATTCACGGGCTAGCCATTTCCGGCGGCGGGCAAATGGAAGTCGCAAGCGGCTTCCCGGCGCAGAACAAAGTCTCGGTCGCGGTGCGCGGCGGCGGCGAGATCGATGCGCTCAATATCAGCGCCTCATCCGCTGACGCTGCCGTTCAGGGCGGCGGACAAATCCACATCCATGCGGAACACGCGCTGACCGCAGCGGTGAACGGCGGCGGTCAGATTCTCTATGCCGGCAATCCGTCAGTGACCAGCGCCATCAACGGTGGCGGCCAAGTCTCGCGTGACGGCGGTTGATCAACAGGAGCCGATGATGAAATTCGCAATGCTGCTGGTGTCCGCCGGCGCGCTTCTCGCTATGCCTGCTTTCGCGCAACCGCTTTCGCTGGCGCACTTCGACAGCGTGAGCGCGACGGACGGCGCCGACGTCGCCATCCGTCACGGCGCGGTGCAGCAGGTCGTGATCTTGAAAGGCGACGCGCTCACCTCAAAGGTGGAAGTGGAAAACGGAACGCTGGTGGTGGAGACTTGCCGCCACATCTGCCCGTGGCACTACAATCTGAAGATCGCGGTCACGCTGCCCTATCTCAAATCCGTCTCTGCCGACGATGGCGGCGATATCCGCGCGGAAGGCGATTTCCCCGCGCAGCCCACCCTCGCGGTCCATGCCGATGATGGCGGCGATGTCGATATGCGCGCGATTCCGGCGGCGCGTGCCGATGCCAGCGCCGACGATGGCGGTGAAATCCGCGTGCGCGCGACGGCCAACCTGAACGCCACAGCCAAGGACGGCGGCGAGGTGCGTTATAGCGGGCGGCCCACGCTCAATATGCGCACGGACGACGGCGGCGAAATCAGAAGCGACGGCAACTGATCGGCCCCCCCGACGAACCCTCGCCCCGCAGGGCGAGAGGGTAAGTTCTTTGTTCAGGAATTTTCCGCCAGCACTTTGCCGGCGAGATAGAGCGAGCCGCAGATGAGGATGCGCGGGGCGGAATCGCGTTGGCGGCCTCGCGTCCAGGCGTCGACCTGCATCATGGCGTCTTCGAGGTCGTCGGCGGGGCTGGCTTCGAGGCCGGCGGCACGCGCCATATCGTAAAGCTCGCCGGCGCCGCGCGAGGCGTCCTCGCCGTCGATGGTCACCGTGGTGACGTGACGCGCGAGACCGCGGAACGGCGCGAAGAAGCCTTCGGAATCTTTGGTCCTCAACATGCCGCAGATGAGATAAAGCGGCTTTTCGGCGCGCTCCTCGAAATCCGCCATCGCCTGCGCGACGGCGCTGGCTGCGTGCGGATTGTGGCCGCCATCGAGCCACACTTCCGCACCTTTCGGCGCCAGCGCGACGAGCGGCCCTTTGGTCAGGCGTTGCAGCCGCGCGGGCCATTCGACGTGACGAAGCCCCTGCTCCACCGCATCTTCGCGCGCCCAGCCTTTGTGCGCGTGGCGCAAAGCGGCGATCGCGCCCGCTGCGTTCTCGATCTGAT
>DASXFK010000088.1:0-2329 GCA_036489635.1 Rhizomicrobium sp.
GCCAGGCTGCGATAGTCGCGCACCACGGTTGCGGCCGCGCGCGGCAGGAAGAAAACCTCGCGCTCCCTTTGAACAAGGATGCGGTCGCATTGCGGCGCGAACGCCACGGCGCGCACCACGCCGCTGAATTTTCCCCCGGACAGTTCGCCCTCGGCGGCGGCGCATATGGCGGCCGGGCCTTCGCCGGCTGCGAAGCCGTTGGCGACGATCGTTTCCGCCAGCGGCAGATGGGCGATGGCACCCACCCGCAGAACGGCATCCACATCCTGCCAGCCGCCGCCGAAGCCGCCATCCGCTTCCGGCACCAGGATCAGCGCGAAGCCGGCGTCTTCCACGCGCGCCCAGCCTTGCGCGAAATCGGCGGGCAAATCGCGAAACGCTTTCGCGGCGCTATCGGTCAGCAAATTGCGGTCTTCGCTCATGGCGACATTCTCCGAGAGGCCGCCGCCAATTGCAATTGGCGGTTCGCGCACTAAGGTCTGCGCAGCCAGCCACAACGGAGACTGCAATGCCCATTTCCAAATTGTTCGACATCAGCGGCAAGACCGCGCTCGTCACCGGCGGTTCGCGCGGCATCGGGCTGATGATCGCCAAGGGATTCGTGGACGCCGGCGTCAAGGTCTACATTTCCTCGCGCGATGCGGCGGCGTGTGACGCAGCGGCGAAGCAGCTCGGCAACAATTGCATCGCGCTGGCGCACGATCTGGGGCGAACCGAGGAAGTCCACAAGCTCGCCGGCGAGATCAAGGCGCGCGAGAACAAGCTCGACATCCTCATCAACAACGCCGGCGCCGCCTGGGCCGAGCCCTTGGAGAAATATTCCGAGAAGGGCTGGGACAAGCTGATGGCCATCAACCTCAAAGCTGTGTTCCTGCTGACCCAGGCTTTGCTGCCGCTGTTGCGTGCGGCGGGAACGGCGGAGGATCCGGCGCGCGTCGTCAATATCGGCTCCATCGACGGCCTCCTGGCGCCGACCTTGGAAAGCTACGCCTATTCGGCGAGCAAGGCGGGGGTACATCACCTGACGCGCCACCTCGCCAAACACATGGCGGGGGACCACATCAATGTGAACGCCATCGCGCCGGGCCCGTTCGAGACCAAGATGCTGGCCCCCGTGCTGGCGGTGTCGCGCAAGGCCATCGAGCAGGGCGTGCCGCGCGGGCGCATCGGCAATGGCGACGACATGGCAGGCGCCGCGATCTTCTATTGCTCCATGGCGTCGTCCTACATCACCGCGACGGTGCTGCCGGTGGACGGCGGCCTTTCCGGCACGCCCTACGCCGCGCTGCCTTGGGAAAACGGTATGTGATGAAGGCGTGTTAACCATGGCGGCCGAATTGCGTGCCAAATCGGGACGCCGCTGATTACGACTTGCCGTTGAATTTTGTCGTGATCCGCCATGAGACTTGCGTTTGCGATTGCCGCGGCCTGGACGGTGCTCGATCTTTTCGTCGGCAAAACGGTTCTGGGCTTCATCGCGCCGATCGACGCCGCCATCTGGCACACCATCGCGCAGATGACGATGACGCACTGATCACCACGCATCGATCCAGGGCAGCTTCTTGCCGGTGCGTTTCGGGGGAGGCGGCACGGCGCGAAGGCCCGCCACGATCCAGCTGCGCGTTTCCGCCGGGTCGATCACTTCGTCGAACTCGAACAAAGTCGCCGCGCTGATGGCTTTGCCGCGCTCGTACATCTGCGCCACCATCTCGTCGAACTTCTTCTTGCGCTCGGTGGGATCGCTGATCGCGGCGAGTTCGTTTCGGTAGCCGAGTTTCACCGCGCCTTCCAACCCCATGCCGCCGAATTCGCCGGTCGGCCATGAGACGCAGAAGAGCGGCGCCACGAAACTCGCGCCCGCCATGCCTTGCGCGCCGAGGCCATAGCCCTTGCGCAGGATCACGGTGAACACCGGCACGCTGACATTCGCCCCGATGATGAAGAGCCGCGAGTTGTGGCGCACCAATCCGGTCTTCTCCGCTTCCGGCCCCACCATGTTGCCGGGCGTGTCGCAGAGCATGAGGATCGGAATGTCGAAGCCGTCGCAAAGCTGCATGAAGCGCGCGGCCTTGTCCGAGCCGTCGCGGTCGATGGCGCCGCCCAGGTGCTTGGGATTGTTGGCGACGATGCCGACGGCGCGGCCTTCGACGCGCGCGAAGGCGCACGCCATGCCGACGCCGAATTGCTTGCGGATTTCCAGCACCGAGCCGGTGTCCGCGATCATCTCGATCACTTTGCGGATGTCATAGACGCGCAGCCGGTTCTCCGGGATGACGCGGCGCAGACTGCGCTGATCGGCACATTCCCATTTCGGCAGCGCGCCCTGGAA
>DASXFK010000127.1:0-15769 GCA_036489635.1 Rhizomicrobium sp.
GCCGGTGAAGAAGACCTCGCGCAAATCGCTGCGCCTGCTGGGCTCGGTGGGCGAGCCGATCAACCCCGAAGCGTGGCTGTGGTATTACAAGGTGGTCGGTGATGCGCGCTGCCCGATTGTCGATACCTGGTGGCAGACGGAAACCGGCGGCATCCTCATCTCTCCCCTGCCCGGCGCGACCGATCTCAAGCCCGGCTCCGCAACAAAGCCGCTATTCGGAATTCGTCCCGAGTTGGTCGATGCCGATGGAAAAGTTCTGGAAGGCGCGGCCAGCGGCAATCTGGTGCTGCTCGATAGCTGGCCCGGACAGATGCGCAGCGTCTATGGCGATCACCAGCGCTTCGTGGACACCTACTTCAAAGCCTATCGCGGCAAATATTTCACTGGCGACGGCTGCCGCCGCGACGAGGACGGCTACTACTGGATCACCGGCCGCGTCGACGATGTTATCAACGTCTCCGGCCACCGCCTGGGCACCGCCGAAGTGGAAAGCGCGCTGGTGGCGAACAAGGACGTGGCGGAAGCGGCGGTCGTCGGCTATCCGCATGACATCAAGGGCACGGGCATCTACGCCTTTGTCACGCTGAAGCAGGGCGTCGAAGCCACCGATGCGCTGAACAAGGAACTGATCCAATGGGTCGGCAAGGAGATTGGCCCCATCGCGAAGCCCGATGCGATCCAGTTCGCACCCGGTTTGCCGAAGACACGCTCCGGCAAGATCATGCGCCGCATCCTGCGCAAGATCGCGGAAGGCGACACCAGCAACCTCGGCGACACCACAACGCTGGCCGACCCTGGCGTGGTCGCCGACCTGATCAAGAACGCAGCGAAATCCTGAAGCGCTCGCAAGCGCAATCGGTGGAGCGGCCGTAGCTGCCGGAATTAGAGACAACGGCGCCGGCGAAATCCGGCGCCGTTGCGATTCAACCGTGCATCATTTCTTGCTGAAGTCCGGCGCGGCGTCGGCAGCGTAGAAAAGAACCTGATGCGTGTCATGCCGGATGGCCGCATCGCCGGAGGCGAAATCGTCATAAACGTCGTCGCTATGATTGGGCGCACCGTAGTCGGCGGTCATCGCGGTGCGCAGCGAAGTGTCTTCGTCGGCGCCCGTGGTGATGCGCACCATCGCCAGCTGACCGTTGCCCATCACGAATTCGGCATGGCGAGGTTTTTGCTGGAACATGAAACCTTCGCAATCTATCTGCGCCTCGAGCTGTGTCCCCGCGAGATCCGGCGGCTGCACGCGGTGCACCGTGAGGCTGGAGCATTTGCCGGTGAGCGCAGTCTGAACAGCGGATATCGGCGCGCCCCAATGGACGAAGCCCGGCATGAGGCTGTCGGCGAAGGCCGAGGTGGACACAAGCGCCGAAAGCAACAAGGCGGTTTTGAAAATCATCGAACAAGCTCCCTTCTAGGTTTTTCATTAGATGGTGTCGCACCACTAGTTTTTACGCATGTGCATCGTGCTAACCTCACGCGCACAAAACGGGGGGACTACGATGCTGAGATGGAAGATCGGTGATGTAACCGTCACGCGGGTGGTGGAGTCGGAACTGCCGGTTCCCTACAAATATTCGTTCCTCAAGGAGGCGACGCCGCAAGCCTTGTGCGAGATGCCGTGGCTGTATCCGCACTTCGTCAACGAGGCGGGCGCCATGGTGCTGTCGATCCACGCACTGCTGGTCGATGCGCCAGGGCTGAAGCTCGTCGTGGACACCTGCATCGGCAACGACAAGCCGCGCGCGCTCATCCGCAACACCGTCTTGCAGACCGAATTTCTCAAGCACATCGCGCAGGCCGGCTTTCCGCGCGAAAGCGTGAACGCGGTGGTCTGCACGCACCTTCATGTCGACCACGTTGGCTGGAACACGATGAAGGATGGCGACGGATGGGCGCCGACCTTCCCCAATGCGCGCTATCTCATCGGCAAAACCGAATATGAGCACTGGATGAAGGAAGCTGAAGGCGAGCAGCCGCAGATCATGGCCGACAGCGTCATCCCGATCTTCGACGCCGGGCTCGCCCAAACCGTCGAGATGGATCACCGCATCTCGGCCGAGTTGCGGCTCATCCCCACGCCGGGGCACACCCCCGGCCATGTCAGTGTGATGATCGAATCCAAGGGCGAAAGCGCCGTCATCACCGGCGACATGGTGCATCATCCCTGCCAGATGGGGCGCCCCGATTGGCTTTCGCTATTCGATGCCGATCAACCCGCCGCCAATGCGCAGCGCCACGCGATGTTCGGCCAATGGGCCGACAAACCGATCCTCGTGATCGGCACGCATTTCGCGGCCCCTACCGCCGGCCATGTCAAGCGCGACGGCGCGGCCTATCGCTTCGAAGCGTGATCGGCGGCGCGCAAGTCGGTGAGTTGAAACTCCATCGACAAGCCGTTGACATTGCCCACGCCCGTGCGCGTGGGATCGTATGTGGATTGGCGCCACGACAGATGAAACGCAACCTGGCGCGAGCCGTCCGGCGCTTCATCGCCGAACGGCAGCAGGATTTCCTCCGAGATCTGAAACTCGCCTGAGGCGCGATGGCCAGGCCGCAGTCCGCGCCCGATGGCGCCGCGCGCCACTGCCGACCAGCGTTGCAACCGCAACGGCCGATCTTCCGGCCGCGTCAATGCGAGCCAGTCCTGTCCCGTGAGGTCGTGTCCCAAGCCTTCCGCCAGCGCGGAGCCCATCAGGCGGCAACGCACGCTCGTATCGGGCATGACATCGAAAAGCGCCAGGGCGCGAAGATGCGGCGCAATCTTCTTGGGCTCGAAATCGGCGCGCCGCGGAAGCCGATCGCCGCGCCAGAGCGACAGCCAGTAACGCGCGACGTCGTTGCCCTCGCTGCTGGGGCGGTGTTCATCGAAGCAACGCTGCGCGGCATCCTTATCGAATGCGATCAAGCGTAGGACTCCATCGCCAGCGCCATCTTGATGTCGTTTTCGGTGACGCCGCCGGCGTCATGGGTCGAGAGCGTGACCTCGAGCTTGTTGTAGACGTTGAACCATTCGGGATGGTGATCCATCTTCTCGGCCAGCAGCGCGACGCGCGTCATGAAACCGAACGTTTCGTTGAAATCCTTGAAGGCGAATTTCCGCGCGATCGCATCGCGGCCTTTCACCGCGCTCCAATCCGGCAATTGCTTCATCGCCGCCTTGCGCGCCTTCGCATCGAGCTTCTTCATCTTCCAACTCCGACAGGACAAGTTCACGATAACATGGCGCGTGCGGCGCTATTGCGTCGGCTGTTGCTCGGGATGCCGAAGGTAAGGCTCCACGCTTCCCTTCAGCTTGATCGTCATCGGGTTGCCGTGGCGGTCCAGCGTCTTGCCCGCGGCGACGCGGATCCAGCCTTCGCTCACGCAATATTCCTCGACATTGGTTTTTTCCGCGCCGTTGAAGCGGATACCGACGCCGCGCTCCAGAAGCGCCTCATCGTAATGGGGACTTTTCGGATTGGCGGACAGCCTATCGGGCAACGTCTCGGACATGGCAATGACCTTCGCGGAATAGGGGCTTGCCTTTAAGGCAAGCGGGGCGTGCGCGTCCAGCATCTTGATCGGGCGCGCGATCCGCCGTTCATTGCGCCCCGGAAAATCCACGGAGAACATGACATGGCCTTTTCAATCTATGACGCTTCGATCCCGCCCATGATCCGCATGCTACAAAGCATCTCGAAGATCATGGACAAGGCGCAGGCGCAGGCGAAAAGCGAGGGCAAGGACCTGTCTTCCCTGCTCGAAGCACGCTTGGCGCCGGACATGCATCCGTTCCCGCGCCAGATCCAGATCATGAGCGACGCGGCGAAAGGGGCCGCCGCGCGCCTCGCCGGCATCGAAGCGCCGAGCATGCCCGACAACGAAACCACCTTTGCCGAATTGCAGCAGCGCATCGCCAAGACCGTCGCTTTTCTCGAAAGCGTCAAGCGCGAGCAACTGGCCGGCGCCGAGGAGCGCAAGATCGAACTCAAGACACCCAACCGCACGCTGGAATTCAACGGCCGCGATTTCCTCACGCAATTCGCGCTGCCCAATTTCTTTTTCCACGCCACGACCGCATACGATTTGCTGCGCCACAAAGGCATCGCAATCGGCAAGATGGACTATCTGGGCGGCGCCTAGAGCACGATCCGATTCGATTGAATCGGATCGTGCTCCAGATTCCTCGATTGTCGCGCGATCTGGCGCCGAACCGGTTTCCACTTCGGCGGATCGCACTCTAAAAGCGCACGGCTGCGCGAGAAAAGGGCCGGCATCGCGCCCGGCCCTATTTATCGGCCCCGCCGATCAGTCCGTGTTGGCGCCGCGGCCCATGCCGAGATCGTGCTCGGCGGCCATGATCGAGATCGTGTAGCCCGCAATCACGTCGAAAACCGTGAACGCCGTGACGAAGAAGAAGGTCGAAGTGGAAAATCCCTTGAGCGTGATGAATTCGATCAGCGCGATCACGAAGGTGACCATCGACAGCGCATGATTGATGATCTCGTGCGAGGTCGTGCGCGTTGCCTTCACGATCTCCACGAACAGCAGCACAAGTCCGAGCAGGAGCACGCCGTCGCCGATGGAGAAGTTCCAGTTGTCGCCGGAGAACATGTGGATGGGAATGGCGTGATGCGTCAGGAACGCCTCCATCTCAACGTGCGAGGCAAACCCGTGACCGAAGACCAGCAGATTGTAGATGATTACAACGATCAAAAGCAGCGGAAACATGCGCATAATCGGATTCTCCCCAGATGTCCGGGCGCGTTTGTAGCATAACGCAGCACAATAGGCAGAGTGTGCGCGGCGAACAGGATCAGGCGGGCGGCGCTACCGAGCGCGCGAGCTCGCGCCGTTCGCGGAAGATGAGCCAGAGATTGCGGCTATAGACGACCAGGCCGCTGCTTTGTCCGATGATGTAAGGCGCGCTTTCGATGTAGATCGCATAGGCCAGCGAAAGCGCGCCGCCCAGGATGCTGAAATACCAGAACGCCAGCGGAATCACGCTGCGCCCTTCGGCCTCGCTCTTGAACCACTGCACCAGGAAGCGCGAGGCAAAAAGTCCCTGCGCGAAGAGGCCGATTAACAGCCAGATGTGATCCCGGGTGAACCACGCCATCGCATGTGCGGCCATTCAGATCTCCCGGCTTCCAACCCGACCGCCGGAGCGCTTTTGCAGCCAGCGCACGCCGAAAACGTCGACGATGCCGACGAGGGCGCGATGGAAATTCGTGTATTTGGATTTGCCGGCCATGCGCGCGCGGTGATTCACTTCCACGAACCGCACGTCGTAACCCTCGCGCAAAACGAGCGCCGCCATGAAGCGGTGCATGTGATCGAAATAGGGCAATGCGAGGAACACCTCGCGGCGGAACGCCTTGATGCCGCTGCCGCTGTCGGTCGCCTTGTCGTTCAGCATCCGGCGGCGGAAATTGTTGGCGAAGTTCGACGCGAACCGGCGGTTGGCGACATCGTTGCGTTGCGCCCGGACCCCCGACACCATGCCGACGCGCTCGTCCGGCGGCGCAGCGCGCAGCACGGCAAGCAGCTTGGGAATATCGGCGGGGTCGTTCTGGCCGTCGCCGTCGAGCGTGGCGATGAACGTGCCGCGCGCGGCCAGCACCCCGGTCCGCACGCCGCGGCTTTGGCCTGCGTTGCGCTCATGCTGGATCACGCGCAGCCGGGGAATTTCGGCCTTGAGGTTCTGCAGCGCTTGCGCCGTGCCGTCGGTCGAGCCGTCATCGACAAAGACGATCTCGGCGTCTTCGGCGCTGACCGCAGCCGCGATCTCGCGGGCCAGCGGCGCGACATTCTGCGCCTCGTTCATCACGGGCACGACGATGCTGAGCGCGACCATCTGGTTTTGTTCGATCCCTTGATACAATAACGTGCCGGGGCCTCTGCCGGCCAAGGCCGCGCCTTATACACAGCGTCGAGGCCGACAGAAACAGGCCGATATTCGGAAGGATTTTCATGGCAGATGTCGCGCCAGATGCCGCCGCGCTCGAAAGGCTCGCCCGCTGGCCCTATGCGGTGCTGCTCCTGCTCTGCCTGCTCGCCTGGCTGCCCGGTTTCTTCACCCTGCCGCCGATGGACCGCGACGAGAGCCGCTTCGCGCAGGCCTCCAAACAAATGATCGAAAGCGGGGATCCGATAGACATCCGCTATTCCACGGGCTCGCGCTACAACAAGCCGGTTGGGATTTATTGGCTCCAAAGCGCTGCGACGAAAATCGCCGGCACCCCACCCTACAATCGCATCTGGACGTATCGGCTTCCGTCGCTGCTCGGCGGGCTGCTGGCGGTGTTCTTCGTGTATTGGTGCGGCCTCGCCTTCGCCTCGCCGCCGACAGCTTTGCTCGGCGCTGGGCTGATGGCCGTGGCGCTGCTGCTGAATGTCGAGACGCGCATCGCCACCACCGACGCGGTTCTTCTGGCCACCATTGTCGCGGCGCAGAGCGTGCTGATGCGCTTCTACCTGGCAGCGCGCGGGCGGCGCGCGCCTGTTGGCATATGGCTTGCGCTCGCCGGATGGGCGGCGGTGGGCATCGGCATTCTCATCAAGGGGCCGGTGATCGCGGCCGTGCTGGCGCTCACGATCGTGCCATTGTCATTCTGGGATCGCGACTGGAAATGGCTGCGCGCCACCCGCCCTCTCGCGGGCATCGTGCTCGTTCTTCTGATCGTGCTGCCGTGGATGATCGCCATCGCACTCGCCAGTCACGGCGCTTTCTATCAGCAATCGCTGGGTCACGACTTCGCGGCCAAGGTGATGGGCGGTCAGGAGAGTCACGGCGCGCCGCCCGGGTATTATCTGGCGCTCGTCAGCCTGACCTTGTGGCCGGCGACATTGTTTCTCCTGCCGGCGATCCGTTTTGGCGTGCGGAACAGGGCGCTGCCGGCGGTGCGCTTCCTGATGGTGTGGGCGGGCGCCAACTGGATCGTCTTCGAGGCAATACCGACCAAGCTTCCCCATTATATCCTGCCGATCTATCCCGCCCTGGTCCTGCTTGGCGCATTGTGGGCGGCGGCTCCCGTGGACGACAGCAAATGGGCGCGCAGGTTTCGCTATATCGCCGTGCTGCAATTTCTCGTCGCGCTGGCGGCGCTCGCAGCGGCTGCGATCGTGCTGCCGCAGAAATTCGGCGACGGGGGAACGACATGGCTTGCGATCGGCGCCGTCGTGGGCGCGGCGGCAGGGGTTGCCGCCGTCGTGATGTTCCTGCGCCGCGCCGCAATCGCGGCTGCAGCTTTCGCCATGGCCAGCGCCATCGTGCTGTTCGCGACGCTGGCGGCTGGAACCGCGCCGCATCTGGAGCAGATCTGGCTCAGTCCGCGCGCCGACGATGTGATCGCGGGTGCCAAGCAGCCGGGCGATCCGCCGGTGGTGCTCGCGGGCTATGTCGAACCCAGCCTGGTGTTCCTGCTGGGCACCGACACGCTGATCGACAATGGCGAAACCGCCGCCACCGCGGCCGCGAGTCGTGGCGGTCTGGTGTTGGTTGAGGACCATGAGCGCGCGAGCTTCCTGCGCCGTCTCGCCCAGCTCAAAGGCACTCCACGCCAGGTTGGCGAATTGTCCGGCTTGGACTATTCCCGGGGCAAGCAGGAGCATCTCACGCTCTACCGCGTATCCAGGTCCGCGAAATGAGTATGGACGATCGCAGCAACTTCCGCATCGCGCTGGCCGCGATTGTTGCCATCACGCTGATTCGCATCGTGGTGCTCGTTGTTTCGCCATTGCAGCTCTATCCGGACGAAGCACAATACTGGTGGTGGGCGCAGACGCCCGATTGGGGCTATTTCTCCAAGCCGCCGATGATCGCCTGGGTCATCTGGCTCACCAGCCACATCTTCGGCAATGCCGAATGGGCGCTGCGCATCGGCTCGCCGATCCTGCATGGGCTGACCGCGCTGATCGTGTTCGCCATTGCCCGCCTCGCCTTCAATTCACGCACAGGCCTGTGGAGCGCACTGGCCTATCTCACCACGCCGGGCGTCTCCTATTCGTCCGGCCTTGTCTCCACCGACGTGCCGCTGCTGCTGTTCTGGGCGCTTGGCCTCTATGCCTTCCTGCGCGCGGCCGATGAGCCGGGCTGGTGGTGGCCGGTCGTCTGCGGCGTGGCATTCGGCCTCGGCCTCGAAGCCAAATATGCGATGCTCTATTTCGTGCTGGGCGCGATCGTGGCCGCAGTCCTGGTGCCGCGCGTGCGATCCCTGGTGTTCGGCGTGCGCGGCGCCGCGATCCTGGTCATCGGCCTGTTGCTGCTGCTGCCCAATGTGCTGTGGAACGCGGCCCACGGCTTTCCGACTGTCGCTCATACCGAATCGAACGCCGATTGGAGCCATGCCCATTACAGTCTGATCAACACGGTCGAGTTCCTGATCGGCCAGTTCGGCGTCATGGGGCCGTTTCTGTTCGCCGGCCTGTTGCTGGCGCTATGGCGGCTGTGGCGGCGGCCGGCGCCGTCCGAGTTGCTGCTCGCGGCCTTCTGCGCGCCGGCGCTGGTGCTGATCACCGTCCAGTCCTTCATCTCGGACGCCAATGCGAACTGGGCCGCCACGGCCTATGTCGCCGGCGTTCCGCTTGCGGTGGCAACGTTGCTAAGCCTCTGGCAGAGCCGCGCGCTATGGGCCTCGTTCGCCCTCGACGGTCTGGCGATGGCGGTGCTGTGGATCGTTTTGGTGTGGCCCGCCTTCGCGGATCACATCGGCTTGGGCAACGCCTTCAAGCGCGAAGAGGGCTGGAGCGTTCTGGGACAGGCGGTCGTCGCACAGACGCATGCGGCCCAGTACGACAACATCGTAGCCGCGAACCGCTCGATCATGGCGGAACTGCTGTATTACGCGCGGTCGAGTGCCACCCCCTTGAAGATGTGGGACCGCGATCTGCGCATCGGCGATCATTTTCAGATGACCATGCGGCTTGCGCCATCGCGCCGGCGCTTCCTAGTCGTGATCAACCACCAAGAGGTGCCCGAGGTGCTGCCCACTTTCGATTCGGTGACAGCGATCGATGAGGTGCGCGCGCCGCTCGGAGCACATCGCACGCGTACGACCCTGCTCTACGATGCGCGAACCTATCTTGGTCCACAGACTCCGTGATGGCATCGCCGAGTCAGTCCTTAACGCCTGAATCGAAATCACAAACGCGATATCGCTCACATGAGTCGCATGACGTGAAGAATTTGCGCGAGTATCGCGCGCGCAATCGCGGGCAGTCCTTGCACAGCGCGCGAATTCGCGAAATTGAAACGACACAGCCCCCGCGGGCATCAACCTGGTTTTACTTGCACACTCTTCAATAATGCATGGGTTTTATTTGCGTCCTATATTGGCGAAAGGGGTGGCGAATTCCAGTATTCGCGCTCCTACACTTGACATTCGCTGAAACCGCTTAAATATCGGATCAGTGGTAAGCCGATTGAGGTCACTGGGGCCTTCGAGGCGAAGCCGGGAGCGTAACGAGACCACTATGAGTCTCCAACTGTTGCGGGGGCGAGAGCCAAAGTCTCCGTTGCGAACCGGCCGCCAGAAGCCTGTCGCCAGTACCATCCTCCAGACGCGCAGTACCAAGGAAATCCCGTCGATCGGCAAGGCGAAAGCCAAGCCGGCCCCTCGTTTTCCCGTCAGCGACGAGACGCGCGCGTTCTATCGCCGCTTCTATCCCGGCACGACCACGGCCGAGTGGAACGACTGGCACTGGCAATTCCAGGCACGCATCCGCTCCGCCGCCGAGCTGCAGCGGATCTTCACGCTGTCCGATGACGAGCGCATCGCCGTCGAGCGGCACAGCGGCCCGCTGCCGGTGGGCATCACCCCTTATTATGCGAGCCTGATGGACCGGCACGATCCGGCCGAGCCTCTGCGCCGCACCCATATAATGACCACCGCGGAGGACCTGCGGGTGCCCGGCGAATCGGACGATCCTTTAGGCGAAGACCACGATACCGCCGCGCCCGGCATCGTTCATCGCTATCCCGACCGGGTGCTGTTCCTCACGACCGGCACCTGCGCCACCTATTGCCGCTATTGCACGCGCGCCCGCGCGGTGGGCAATCCGGGGGGCGAATATCAGTTCTCTCCCAAACAATGGGAAAAGGCGCTGGCCTACCTCGAGGCGCATACCGAAGTGCGCGACGTGCTGCTTTCAGGCGGCGACCCGCTTTCCATCGCCGACGAAAAGCTCGACTGGCTGCTCGGCCGGCTGCGGGCGATGAAACATATCGAGTTTCTTCGCATCGGCAGCAAAGTGCCGATGGTCCTGCCGCAGCGCATCACGAAGGACTTCGCGAAGATGCTGAAGAAGCATCACCCGCTGTTCATGAGCCTGCACATCACCCATCCGCGCGAGCTCACGCCCGAGACGACAGAAGCCCTGTCGCGGCTCGCCGATGCCGGCGTCCCGCTGGGCTCACAGACCGTGGTGATGAAAGGCATCAATGACGACATCTCGGTGATCAAGCCGCTGATGCTGGGCCTGCTCAAGCGCCGCGTGAAGCCATATTATCTCTACCAGGCCGATCCGATCCGGGGCTCCAGCCATTTCCGCACCACCGTCGATACGGGCCTCAAGATCATCGAGGGCCTGCGCGGCTTCACCACCGGCTACGCTACGCCGATCTTCGCGGTCGATGCGCCAGGCGGCGGCGGCAAAATTCAGATCGCGCCCGATTTCGTGGTCGGCCGCGACGGCGACGACCTTCTTGTGAAGAACTTCGAGGGCGGCGTTTATCGCTACCCCGATCCCGGCGGCACTTTGGGCACCGGCAAGCAGCCATAGGGGCAAACATGCGTATAGGGGTCTGCTACGACCTCCGTTCCGAGTATCTCGCCATGGGCTATAGCGAGGAGGAAACGGCGGAGTTCGACAGTGAAATCACGATAGATGCGATTTGCGAAACGCTTTCCGGCCAGGGTTGGACGCCGGTGAAGATCGGCGGCATCAAGAAGCTGGCCTGCGAATTGGTGAGCGGGGAACGCTTCGACGCCGTGTTCAATTTCTGCGAGGGCATGAAGGGCCTGGCGCGCGAGGCGCAGGTTCCCACCCTGCTCGATGCCTACGATATCCCTTACGTCTTTTCCGATTCGCTGACGATGGCGCTCACCCTCGACAAGGCGATGACCAAGCACGTCGTGCGCAGCCACGGCATACCGACGGCCGATTTCGTCCTCATCGAGAAAGCATCCGACATCGCCAAGGTGAACCTGCCGTTCCCGCTGTTCCTCAAGCCCGTGGCCGAGGGCTCGGGCAAGGGCGTCAACGCGAAATCCAAGGTCGAGGACCGCAAGGCGCTCGCGACGGTGGCGCGGGAGTTGCTGCGCAAGTTCAATCAGCCGGTGCTCGTCGAGACGTTCCTCTGCGGCCGCGAATTCACGGTGGGCATCACCGGCACCGGCGAAGATGCACAGGTGCTGGGTATCACCGAGATCGTTCCCAAGGCCGGCTGGGTCGGCGACGGTTACGGCTTCGAGAACAAGGAATCGGGCTGGGAAGCGCGCCTCGATATCGTGCGCGCATCGCACTTTCCCGAAGCGAAAGCCGCCGGCGCTGTCGCGCTGGCCGCGTGGCGGGCGCTTCGCTGCCGCGACGGCGGCCGCATCGACATCCGTTGCGACGCCGCCGGCGAGCCGCACTTCATCGAGGTCAATCCGATCGCGGGGCTGCGGCCGGATCATTCCGATATGTGCTTCATCGCCAAATATGAGGGCTTGAGCTACAGGCAATTGATGGATCGGATCATGGCCTCGTTCGTGAAACGCAATCCGGCGCTGGCAGCGCGCAAGATCTCCGCACCGATGGCGCGCCGCGCTCGCACCCCCGTTCAGGCCCAGCGCCGCGCCGCGGCTTGAAATGCGGGTTGTCGTCCTGCATCTGGATGTGGACTCGCAAGCGGCGCCGGAGATCGAAGATTCGCTGCTTACCGCGCGCCAGATCGGCGAGGCGCTGAGCGAAAACGGCCACGAGGTTATGCTCTCGCCGTTCGAATCCCACTACGAATCCTTCGAGCGCACGATCAAGCAACTCGCCCCCGACATCGTCTTTAACATGGTGGAGCACGCCATGGGGCAGGACCAACTCTCCGCCGTGGCGCCCGCTTATCTCGAGCAGATGGGCATGCGCTACACCGGCGCCGGCGCCGCGGCCATCGTGTCCACCTGTGACAAGCCGTTCGCCAAGGAGATCATGCGCAAGGCAGGCCTGCCCACGCCGGACTGGGTGGTGGGACCGGCATGGCGTGGATTGGACCCTGAACGCAGCTACATTGTGAAATCCTCGACCGAGGACGCTTCGCTCGGTTTGGACGACGATGCCGTTGTGAAGGGCGCGAAGGCTCCCGCCCGGGCAGAAGAATGCTTTCGCAAGCATGGCGGCCGCTGGTTCGCGGAGAGTTATGTCGAAGGCCGCGAGTTCAACATCTCCGTGCTGGAAGTCGAGGGTGAACCCAGGGTGTTGCCGCTTGCCGAGATCGTTTTCGAGAATTGGCGCCCCGGCAAGCCGCGCATCGTGGGCTACAATGCCAAATGGGCCGACGACAGCGAGGAAAGCCTGAACAGCGCGCGTTCCTTTGGCGTGGAAACCGAAAATCCGGCACTCGCCGCCGAGCTTGCGCATCTTACCCGCGAAGCCTGGACGCTATTCGCCAACCGGGGTTTTGCGCGCGTGGATTTCCGCGTGGACGAACAGGGCCGGCCGCTCATTCTGGAGGTCAATCCCAATCCCTCGCTGGACGTGGACGCCGGCTTCGCAGCGGCCTGCGCCAGGTCGGGCTACGATTACACCAGCACGCTTGAGCAGATCATCGCTGCCGCGCTGGCATGATCGCGCTCCGGGCTGCCTATCCGTCGGTGTTCGGCGCGCCGGTCCTTCGCGCCATCGATCCGGCGATCTTCAGCTACCGCTATTTCACCCACTGCATGTCCTGCACGTTCTGCGCCGATGCCTGCTGCTCCTATGGTGTGGACATCGACGTGCAGAACATCGCGCGGCTGAACGCGCTGGGCTCCGATTTCGACGATTATGTGGGCGTGCCGCGCGGGCAATGGTTCTCGCGCCAAACCTGGAAGGATCCTGAATTTCCCGGCGGCGCGAACGGCCGCACGCGTGCGCAGGGCGGCGCCTGCGTCTTTCTCGACCGCAAGAAGCGGGGCTGCAAGATACACGCCTATAGTCTCGACAAAGGTATCGACTATCACCGGCTGAAGCCGCTCGTCAGCGTACTGTTTCCCCTGACATTCGAGGACGGCGCGCTCGTGCCGGCGAGCGAGGTGACGGAAAAATCGCTGATCTGCGCAGGCCAAGGCCCCTCGCTCTACGAAGGCGTGCGCGGGGAACTTGCCTATTACTTCGGCGACGCATTCGTCCGCGAGGCCGATGCGATCCGCGCTGGGCTGCCCGCCTGATTGGCATTGCGGGCGGGCGGGCTATCATGCATCGCGTCATTTGCGAGACCTCGTTATGAGCGTTGCCGTTCCGACTTTCGCCGATATCGAAGCGGCTGCCGCGCGCATAAAGCCCTGGGCGAACGAGACGCCGCTGCTGGAGAATGCCGACCTCAACGCGCGCATGGGCGGGCGCATCCTGCTGAAACCTGAGATGTTCCAGCGCACGGGCTCGTTCAAGTTTCGCGGCGCCTGCAACCGCATTGCGCAAATTCCGCAAAGCCAGCGCCAGAACGGCGTGGTGGCGTTTTCATCGGGCAATCACGCACAAGGCGTGGCGGCGGTGGCCGCACTGTTGGGCATTTCGGCGACCATCGTGATGCCGGCCGATGCGCCCAAGGCGAAAATCGACGGCACCCGATCCTATGGCGCGCAGATCGTCACCTATGACCGGGCCACTGGCGACCGCGAAGCCATCGCCGCACGGATCGTGTCCGAAAGCGGCGCCACACTGGTCAAGCCGTTCGACGATGCGGCAATCGTCGCCGGTCAGGGAACCGTCGGTCTGGAACTGGCGCGGCAGGCGGCAGCGTTGGGGGCGCAGCCGGAGGCCGTGCTCGTTCCCTGCGGCGGGGGTGGCCTTGTCAGCGGCATCGCGCTCGCCCTCTCGCGCAGCTGCCCCGACGCGCGGACCGTTTCCGTCGAGCCGGACGGCTTTGACGGCATGCGACGGTCGCGCGAGGCGGGCGAGCGCGCGGCCGCGCCGGCAAAGCCGCCGTCGATCGCGGACTCGCTGATGGCGCCGATGCCTGGCGCCACGCCGTTCGCACTCGCCCAAGCGCATCTGCGCGGATCGATCACGGTTAACGACGACGACCTCGCGCGCGCCGTGAGCTACGCATTTCGCCGTCTCAAACTCGTCGTTGAGCCAGGAGGTGCCGCCGGTCTGGCCGCATTGTTGCGCGATACCGCACAATTCCGTGGACGGACGATCGCGGTGGTGCTTTCCGGCGGGAATTGCGATCCCGAGACAGCCGCAGATTGTTGCGCGCGCTTTCCGGCGCCCTGATGCCCTCGCGGTTACCAATTAACCGATAATGTCTTCCCGGCATCCCCACGCGTAGCTAGGCTGCGGATAGCAAGTCCGATCAACGGACTGCCGAGGGTGTGATGGGCAACGCGAACAGCATCGGCGCGAACCGAAATGCTGGTCTGAAAAGCATGGCGATGGCGCTTGTGCTTGTCGGATGCGGCGCCGTCGGGCTTTTTCTGCATCAGACCGAAATCCAGAGCTCGAATTTTCGGTCCTACGAGGCACTGCAGACGGCCTATGAAGCCATTTCGCCGGCCCGCACACGCGTCTCCGATCTGGGCAAGCTCGGCTTCGACATCACGACATCGCCGAATGTCGAAAGCGTTTCTTATCTCGGCGTGATCGAGCGCTTCATGCCGCGCAATTCCACCGCGTTCGACGCGCTCGATCCCGCGGTGAAATCCTGCATCGACGCGCGCGCGGCGTGCAGCGCCTATGTTTTCAAACCGCAGCGCCTGGATGCGGAGCGCGGCGGCAACTGGTTCTTCGAAATGTTGGGCTTCGAGAGCGCGCATGCCGGCACCGGATGGTCGCCAGAAGTCTTGCTTCTCATTCAGGACGGCCGCGTCGCTTACAAGATCATGTCCGGCCGGCCAGGCGTCCACGGCTATCGCGACGTCATCCCGCCGCTGGGTTCACGGCAAGATCTCGGCGCGCCGCTCCACCCCATGCGCGCCGCGTCGCTTTAGGCGAACTGGCTGCCGGCTTTGAAAGTTTGCGCGGCTTATTCGCGCGCTTGCGGCGCCTCTAGCGCGGGGCCAGCACCATCATCATCTGGCGGCCTTCGGTGCGCGGGTAGGATTCGATCTTCGCAATCGGCTCGATCTCCTTCTGGATGCGGACCAGAAGCTCGGATCCCAGATTCATGTGCGCCATCTCGCGGCCGCGGAAACGCAGCGTGACTTTCACCTTGTCGCCTTCGTCGAAGAAGCGCTTCATCGCACGCATTTTCACGTCGTAATCGTGATCGTCGATGGTGGGGCGCATCTTGATCTCCTTGATCTCGATAACCTTCTGCTTCTTGCGCGCCTCGGCGGCTTTCTTCTGCTGTTCGTATTTGTATTTGCCGAAGTCCATCATCTTGACGACGGGGGGCTTGGCCTCGGGCGACACCTCGACCAGATCGAAGCCTTTTTCTTCCGCGATGGCGCGGGCTTCGTCGGTACCGATCTCGCCGTATTTGTGACCGTCGTCTCCGATCAGGAGGATGGTCTTGGAAAAGATTTCTTCGTTGATCCGCGGTCCGTCCTTGGCTGGAGGCGGGGCGTTTCCTGCTGCAAACCGTCTGGCGACTATGACTCTCTCCTGTTGTAAG
>DASXFK010000082.1:0-7272 GCA_036489635.1 Rhizomicrobium sp.
CTGCTGCGCATCATAATGGAACGTCACATGGCCGCCGCCTTCCAGTTCGACGCTGTCGAAATGGCCGACCGGCACGGCGGTCTGTGCGGACGCTGCAGTGGCGAAAAGCGCGGCGAGGGCAGTTGCGGCAACAAAGCGTGCGATCATGTGGGGCCTGCCAAAATGTCCGCTATTGATGTAGCGCCGCGTCACGAGTTTTACGACATATCGATTGCTGACGGCTCATGGTCGGTGCGCGCATAGCCCGATTTCACTTCCCCTTTGATGGAGAGGTCGTTCGCGAAGCGAACGGGTGGCCCTTGATGGAGACGTCGTTCGCGAAGCGAACGGGTGGGACAACACAAACCGCCCCCATTTTTCGCTTTGCTCAAATGCGACGACCTCCCCGCGAAGGGGAGGTGAACGCGAAGCAAATTGCCGATGGAATCACACCGACTGGCGGTGGGCGCCTTGATCCTGGATCGACTGCTCGATCCATTCCTTGATTTTGGACTTCGGCAGCGCGCCGACTTTCGTGGCGGCGACCTGGCCCTGGCTGAAGATCATCAGCGTCGGCACGCCCCGCACGCCGAACTTTTGCGGCACGCCGGGATTCTCGTCGATGTTGATCTTGGCGATGGTCACCTTGTCGCCAAGCTCGCTGGCAAGCTCTTCAAGCGCCGGCGCGATCATGCGGCAGGGTCCGCACCACTCCGCCCAGAAATCCACCACGACGGGCTTCTTGGAATTGAGAACATCGTTCTGGAAGGAAGCGTCGGAAACCTTCACGGGTGCCATGAACAAGCCTTTGGAAATGAGATGTTTCTGCTGGTGAAAACTTAGGAACGCGTGGCCTCGGAATCAAGGCGGGCGCGGATCGCCCGGATTTCCGCGTCCAACTTCGCGTCCGGCAGCGGCATAAGGCTCGGCCCCTCTGTCCAAACCAGCGCACAGGCGATTCGGCGACCCGGAAAAATCTTTGCCAGCGCGGCGCGGTAAAGCGCCATTTGCGCCATATAGACCCCAGAAACGTTCTCCACGCGGGTGGGTGGCGGGCGGTTCGTCTTGAAATCCACAGCCAGGATTTCACGGTCCGTGACCGCGAGACGGTCGATGCGGCCGCTGATACGGGCGCCGTCACCGATCTGCGGAAGGTCCGCGACGATGGCGATTTCGGCGCGCGAACCCGGCGCGAAAGCGGGCGCGAATTGCGGATTGTCCAGCACCGCCAGTGTCTCATCGGCGAGTTTCGCGGCTTGCGCAGCATCCACGCCGCGCGCGGCCAGGAACGACAGCGCGATCTCGCGCCGCCTTGGCGCCTCGACATCCGGCAGCCGCGCCAGCAGATCGTGGATCAGCAGCCCGCGCTGGAAGCGCGCGGCATTCGCTGGCGAGAACACGGGTGGCTCATCCAGCCCTGCCGCGTCGGATGGCCGGATCAGCCGTGGGCGCGCACGCTCGACCGCGGGCCGCGCCGTCGCCCATGCCGGCGCGAGAAATTTTGCAGGCTCGGCGCCGGCTGGCGCGATGCTTTGCATCTCGGCGTCGCCGAACGCGTAGATTTTTTTGCCGTCCTTTTCGATTTCCGCGCCAAGCGCCTTCGCGGCTTTTTCGGCGAGCGCGTACCAGGACTCTTGCTTCACGCCATGCTTATTGGCGAAGCCGCAGATGCAGAGCCGATCGCGCGCGCGCGTGAGCGCCACATAGAAAAGCCGGCGATGCTCGCGCAGCATGGCAGCTTTCGAGTCCTGCTTCGCCATTACAACAGCGGACGGCGCGATGTCGTTGGCGACGGGAAACAACGGGCCATTCTGCGTCCACAACAGATTGCCGTGCTGGCCCGTGCCTTCGGGAACGGTCGTCGTGTCGGGCAGGATGATGATGTCGGCTTCCAAGCCCTTCGCGCCATGCACCGTCATCACGCGCACTTCGTCGCGGCCGCGTTCCATGTCGCGTTTGATTTCGGCGTCGCCGCGCGCCAGCCAATGCAGGAAACCTTCCAGCGAAGGCGGGTTTGCCGCTTCATACGACAGCGTCAGTGACAGGAACTCGTCGATGGCGTCGTTGGCCTCCGGTCCGAGCCGTGCCAGCAACCGCTTGCGCACGCCATCCGCCGAAAGCGCGCGGGCGTAGAACTCGTAAGGCGGCGCGAAATCCGCCCGCGCGCGGCATTCCGAAAGATAGGCGTGCGCACGCACGAGCTTTGTTTCCTCGCGCCGCGCGTCCAGGGCCGCCCACAGCGTGCCCGCGCGCGGGTTGGCCAGATCGAGCAGATCGTCCTCGCCGATGTCGATCAGCGGCGAGCGCAGCAATGCGGCGAGGTTGAGATCGTCTTCCGGCAAAAGCACGAAGCGGCCGAGCGCGGCGAGGTCCATCACCGCGATCTGCTCGTTCAGACGGATGCGGTCGGCGCCGGCCACCTTCACGCCGCGCTCCTTCAGGCGGCGGATCATCTCGCCGGCGAAGGGCTCGCGGCGCGGCATCAGGATCATGATATCGCCTTCGCGGATCGGCGCGTTGTGGCCGGGCAGGCTGGTCTTGCCGTCCGTCCAGCGCTTGATCTGCGTGGCGATCTGATCCGCCAGCCTGGCGACGGGGCTGTTCTCGGCGATCGCATCCACAGGCCGCCAAGGCTCCAGATCGGGGGTCTTGTCGGGATGGATGACGGGCCAGAACTCGATCTGGCCTTTGTCCGCCTTGCGATGTGCGGTGTGGGCAACGGGGGCGCCCTCGAACGTCAGCGCCGCGCCGGCATCGCCCGCGAACACATGGTCGACGAATTTCAAAATCTCCGGCGCCGAGCGCCGCGACGTGTCGAGCGTCACATCGGTGAACGCCAATGCGCCTTCCGTCGCCTGTTTGGCGAAATAATCGCGATTGCCCTCGAACTGGCGCGGATCGGCGCCCTGGAAGCTGAAGATGGATTGCTTCTCGTCGCCCACCGCGAACACCGTGCGCGGACCGCGCAGCGGTCGTCCTTCGCCTGCGAAGAATTCCGCTGTGAGCGCGCGCACGATCTGCCATTGCTCGGGACTGGTATCCTGCGCTTCGTCGATCAGCACATGATCGATACCGCCGTCGAGCTTGCAGAGCACCCAGGCGGAGGTCGCGCGGTCGCGCAGCAGATGCAATGTGCGCGCGATCAGATCGTCGTAGTCGAGACTCGCGCGCGCCTGTTTCGCCCGCGCGTATTCCGCCAGCCCCGCCGCGGCCAGCGTCACCGCCGCCTGTGCCAGGGCCGCCGCATGGGCTGCGCGGCACCGCGCCTCGGCCGCATGGAAGCGCGCCGCGATGGTCTCGACGTAGGTATTAAGGGCCGGATCGGCGGCGATGAGTCTGGCGGTGGCGATGTTGACCCGCGGTTTGCCCTCGGAGGTGAGGAAAAAAGCGCGCAGATCGTCATAGGCGCCGCTTTTGAGTGCGGTCAGCAAGCGCCCGGACGCTCTGCCGTCATTCGCGCCACCTTGCTGGAGCCAGGCTGCCACGTCCCGAAGCTTGGCCTCTTCATCGCGCATTTCATCGCAGAAGGATTGCGCGAGCTCTTCATAGTGTTCGCCGACAGTCGCGCCGTGCAGCGCGTAGATGGCGGCTTGCGGGTCTTTCGTCGTGTCGAGAAAGCGCTCCAGCTTGCGCCGGTCGCCACCCAGCGCGGCATCGAGCACCAGGTTCAGCCGGTTCTCGCTGGTGTGCGTGACGAGATAAGTCACCGCCTGCGCCAGCACGGCCTCGCCATTGCCGGCCCGTTCGAGCACGCGTGCGCGCGCATCGGCCATGAGATCGCGCGTCGTCTGGTCGTCCAGCACGCGAAAGCCGGGCGCCACGCCGGCCTCCAGCGGAAACCGCGCCAGCAGATTTTGGCAGAACGAGTGGATTGTGTTGATTTTCAATCCGCCGGGTGTTTCCAGCGCGTCGGCGAACAGCCGTCGCGCCTTGGGCAGATCGCTCGTCGCGCCGCCGATCTTGTCTATGTTTGCGGCAAGCGACGCGCTCGGCGCCATCGCCCATTGGCCGAGCTGGTCGAACAGCCGGCCTTGCATCTCGGCCGCCGCCGCCTTGGTGTAAGTGAGGCAGAGGATTCGCTCCGGCTTCACGTCTTCCAGTAGAAGCCGCGCCACGCGGTTGGCGAGCGTGTAGGTCTTGCCCGAGCCGGCATTGGCCGACACCCACACGGACCGGGCCGGATCGAGCGCCGCGTTACTCATCGTCGCTGCTCTCCCAGCCTGAGAGCGACCATTCGCGCACCCGCGCCAGATGATCGTAATCGCCGGCGATGTCGGCGCGGAACGGCATCACGCGCGAAAGGTAGGGCGTGCTTTGCTCGCTGTAATGCGCGATCAGCAACAGCAAGGTTGCTTCCGCCCTTGCGATCAGGGAAGGAATGTCCTCGGGGACGCTCTGCACCCGGCCCGGCGGCGTGCCGCCGCTGAATTTTATGTAGAGCAGCTCGCAGGCCGCAAGCTTCCCGATGGTCTCGAAGCCGCCCTCTTTCAGCATCGCGCCTTCCAGCGGCAGCTGCGGCGCCCACAACAACCGTACTTGCGCCGGCGACGGCGGATTGCCCGTCTTGTAGTCGATGATCGCCGCGGCGCCGCTTTTCAGCACGTCGATGCGGTCGGCGCGGCCGCGCAAGGTGAAGGTGTTGCCGCCCACAGCGAACACGCGCGCGCCCGCTTGTTCGAGGAAGGAACGGCTGACGGTGTCGCGTCGCTCGCCTTCCATGCGCACGAACCAGCGCGCCGCCTGCTCGAAACGCGGCAGCCAGATGGCCTGAGTGGCTTTGGGCACATCGCCCAGAAGTTCGCGGCCGATGGCGATGAGTTTGTCTTCGGCATCGGCCGGCCATGCGTCGCCGCACGCGATGAGGAATTTCTCGAGCGCGGCGTGAACTGTGTTGCCGCGTTCCAGTGGGCCGACACCGGCATCCAGCGGATCGAGGGGCCGCAGGCGCAGCACGTGCTTGGCGTAGATGGCGTAAGGATCGCGCATCCATGTTTCGATTTCCGTGACGGAGAGGCCCTTGGGCCGCTTTTCCACCGGCGGGCGCGGCTGCGGCCGATCCATGCGCTTGGGCGGTCCTTCGGGCGCGTCGAGCATCGCGCTGCAGCCGGCGTAATTTGCCTTGTCGGCGAGATGCGCGGTGAGCTTGAGACCCTCGCACAACTGCTCCAGCCGCTGCAGCCAACGCGATGCCACCGCCGGGGTGCCGTCCACTTTCAGCGCGCGGGTGAGGAACACGCGCGGCCCTGCAGCGAGCGCGGCGAAATCATGCGCCGCCAGCCCGATAGCGCGTTCCGGCCGTTCGAGGCCCAGCTTCTGGCGCATCGGCCGCGACAGCCACGGATCGGCGCTGGGCGCGCGCGGCCAGGTGCCTTCGTTCAATCCCCCCAGCACGACGATATCGAAGCTTTGCAGACGCGCTTCGAGCGGACCTAGAATCGCAAGACGCGGGTGGCGACCGAAGGCCGGACGGATGGGCCGCTCGTCCGCCAGATCGCGCAACAGGGCCGGCCACGCGCGCGGCTCTATCGGCGGCAAGGCGGAATCGGCCTCGTGCAATTCTGCGAACAAATTTGCAGCCGCCTCGCCCGCATCGCCGCGCCAGAGTCGCAGAGCCCCGGACTCGCCGCTGGTGGCGCCAAGCGCCTCCGCCACCTTCATATGGACGTCGGCGAGGTCGCCAATGGAGATCGCAGGCGCCGCCAGCGCATCTTCGAACGGCTTCAGAATTTCGGCGACACGCGCGAACCAAGGGGCGAGCGCGAGAATGTCTTTGCGGTCGCGCTCGCTCAGGCGTTCGCGCTGAGCGGCGCGCGCGATCGCTGAGGCAACACCGTCGAGCCCGGCATCGGGGCGCGGACCGCGCAGCACCAGCCGATCCAGCTCGCGCACCCGCGCGCGGAACGTGGCATCGTTTTCGCCACCGGCCGCCAGCGGATGCTTCAGCAGCGCCAGCAGAGGCACCGGCGCGAATGCGCTCTCGGCCGCATCGGCGAGCAGCAGCAGAAACGCGCCGGGCGGCGTTTTGGAGAGCGGGCGGCCTGCGGAATCGTCGATGGCGACATCCCAGCGCAGCATTTCGGCCGCCACCCGCCGCGCCAGATTGCGGTCCGGTGTGACCAGTGCAGCGGTTTGCCCCGGCTCCTCCAGCGCCTTGCGCAGGATGAGCGCGATTGCGAGCGCTTCTTCGCCGGGATTCGCCGCCTCGATCAGCGAGAGGCCGTCGAGACCGCGCGCGATTTCATCCGAGCCATGTTCGGCGATGTCTCGCCAGGCGTCGGTGGTCGGTGCAGGGCGCAAAGTTTGGCGCAGCAGGTTTTCACGCGCGGGTAACGAAGCGGGTGCGGGTTGCCACTCGGCCACATCCTGGCGCGCCACGCCCAGGCTCGCGAGCAATTCGCGCATCCCGTATTGCGGATGGTTGGCGTCGAGCGCGGCCCAGCTCTTTTCATCAAGTACGCGGTCGAGGCCGGGCAGGATTGCCGAACCGTTCGGCAGATTGGCGATGACGCGCAGCAAC
This sequence comes from Rhizomicrobium sp., assembly GCA_036489635.1. Lineage (GTDB taxonomy): Bacteria > Pseudomonadota > Alphaproteobacteria > Micropepsales > Micropepsaceae > Rhizomicrobium. Next base: position 6,497 of record DASXFK010000082.1, read on the forward strand.
TGCGCCGTCGCGGGAATGGAACCCGTCGATCCCGCCGCGATCACCGGCCCCGTGGGAGGCTTTTGCTCGTAGCGCTGCGCCAGCGCGCGAATGGCCTGATTGCGGCGGTCCACGGGATTGAGCTTGCCTTCCGCGGCCAGCACCGCCGGCCATTTGTCGCGCACGATGATGAGGAATTCGCGGACCTGTTCCCAGTGATCGGCGAGCGGCGCATCGACCATGGTGTCCAGCCTGGAAAGATCGGCGCCTTGCCTCTGCACTTCGTCGAGAAAGCTCGCCAGTCCGCGCGCCAGGGATGCGGCCTGCGCGAAGCCCAGCGGCGTGCTTCGCGTTTTTTCATGCCAGTGTTGCACCAGGGCGGCGAGCAGAAAGCGCCGCCGCAACGGATCGATGGCAGGCGGCAGCGCCAGGTCGCCGTCCATCGGCGCGAAGAGGAATTCGTCTTCGTCCACATCGCCGAGGGGGCGAATATCCGGCAGCAGCGCCGCGCCGCCCAATACGCGCGCGAACGTGTCGGCGAGGGTGCGCACCGCGCGACGTGTCGGCAGATAGATCGTGGTCTCTGCGAGCGCGAGCGGATTTTCTTCGATATCGACGCGCGACAGGAGCCCGCGCGCCAGCGTCTCCGCGAAGGGCGCGCTCGAAGCGATGGTGAGGACGTGGGCGGGCATTAATTACTACTAAGGCTTTCTTGCCACCTGTATTTGGATGGCGACACGCTTGGGATTGATCAAAAGTGAGGATTCACGTTCCTCGGCCCTTATGCCCGTTGTTCG
>DASXFK010000110.1:0-14142 GCA_036489635.1 Rhizomicrobium sp.
CGCACCAAGGGCTTCTACGGCATGTATGTGAACATGGAAGAGCTGAAAGCCGAAGGCGAACGCATGGTCGGCGACGACATCGCCGAGGAGGGCATCAAATACCTCCAGTCCATCAATTTCGGCGACACGAGCAAGGGTGAATCTCTATTGGCCGCGGAGTAAAAATACTCTTGAAAAGCGGTCGAATGTACCTGGGTTTCACTGATCATTATTGACATCATCACGCGGCTTTCCTAGCCTTCGGCGTTGCCGTTGGGGGCGGTATTGGGGCGAATCTTTTCCAGTGGTTCGGTAATTGTGTGCGTGTGCCTGCTTATTGGCTGCACCGCGCCGCAGTTCACGCCTACGCCCATGACACGTCCGGATGACGAAGCGCTCACCTGCGCGGCCCTGCAACAGCAGATAGCGGACAACAACGACGCCGAAGCCCATTTTCAACAAGCCGACAAAGACGTCGAGACAACGAACGTCGCCAAAGGAATCGGCGGCGCTATTCCGTTCGCCGGGCCCTTGATCGTCGGCAGCATCGATCTTTCCAACGAGGAGCAGGTGAAGGCCCGCGCCTTGGCAGACCGAAACGAACATCTCGCCTATCTGGCAAAACAAAGGAAATGCGCGCCGTGACAAACCAAGCGGAGATATACATGGGAAAGCAAATTTACGGAGTTATGGTCGTTCGTTTTGTCGCGATAGCAATGCTGGCGGGATTGAGCGCATGCGCGAGCGCGGCCGACCCAGGCGCGATGACAGTCGCTTCAACTCCCGCGGCCACCGCCAGGCCGTTCCCCGCGCCCTTGCAGCATGCGATGTGCGTGCGCGCCGTGACCGGCGGTGAAGAGACGAATCCGCTCTGGGTCTCGAAAGTCGATGACGCCGGATTCAACACGGCACTGACTTCTTCGCTTGAAGGCGCGGGGCTGTCAGCAGGCGCGGGCAGCACCTGCGCCTACCCCATCGATGTCCACCTGCTCGGTCTTTCCCAGCCCGGGATAGGTTTCGACATGACCGTTACTTCGCACGTGAACTACAAGGTTTACGACCCATCGGGCCAGCCCTTCGTTCTGGAGACGATCGACGCACCTTACACAGCCAAACTGGGCGATGCTTTCGTCGGCGCAGAGCGGCTGAAGCTGGCGAACGAGGGCTCGATTCGCACCAGCATCCAGATGTTCTTTGACAAGCTCGAGGTCAGTCAGCCGAAATAGAACTCGCCAGAATATTACAATCGAATCCGGGCGCGCGCTGAGAAAGCCATCAGGTTGTTTGTGCGGCCGGCCCACATGCTAGGCCTTTTGCTTTTCCGCGATGTCCCTAGATTAGTCGCATGGACAAGATTTTTCTCCCCAATACCGAGCGCCGCGCTGCGCTCGAAGCAGCGGAGGCGCGCGGCAATGCCATGTTCGATGCCATCGAGCGCGCGGGGCTGATTGCGCCGGGGAAGACCGAGAAAGAGGTCGATGGCGCGATCTACATGCTGGCCAAGCGCGATTTCGGCGTTGATATCCATTGGCACAAGCGGCTGGTGCGCGCCGGTATCAACACGCTGTGCATCTTCGCGGACGATCCGCCGCTGCGCATGATCGCGCCCGACGACACGGTGTTCCTCGATCTCGGGCCGGTATTCGCCAGCGACAATCTGCAATGGGAAGCCGATCTCGGGCGTTGCTACGCGTTGGGCGACGATCCGGAGAAGAAGCGTCTCGTCGCCGATTTGCCGCGGCTCTTCGATGTCGTGAAGGCGCATTACCACGCGACGCCCGATATTACCGGCGCGCAGCTCTATGCCTTCGCGCAATGGGCCGCCGATGAGGCGGGCTGGATTTTCGGCGGCGCCATCGCGGGCCATATCGTCGGTGAATTCCCGCACGCCAAGCTCGTGCCCGGCGACAATCGCGAACTGCATCGCATCGCGCCGCAGAATCGCAAGCGCATGCGCGATCCCGACGACAACGGCCGCGAACGCTTCTGGATTCTGGAAATCCATCTTGTCGATAAGGCGCGCACCTTCGGCGGCTTCTACGAGCGGCTTCTTTGAAGCATTGACCGGTCGTTCCTCAAATGTTCCAATACCGATATGGAAACGGCCCAACAGGTTGCGCGCGGGGTGAGCCGCCTTTTGATGCAGGACGGCTATTCGCCGATCCTCGAATTCACGCTGGCCAATGGGCGCCGGCTCGATGTTGCGGCGCTTGGGCCCGACGGCACGGTGGTCGGCGTGGAGATCAAGGTTGCGGTCGCCGATCTGAAAGGCGATCAGAAATGGCCGGAGTATCTGGAGTTCTGCGAGAATTTCTATTTCGCCATCCCGCCCGATTTTCCCGACGAGCATGTGCCGACGAGCACCGGCTTGATCGTGGCGGATCGTTATGGCGGCGCGATCGTTCGCCCTTCGCCGGTGTGGGCGCTGCATCCAAGCCGCCGCAAAGCCGTGACGTTGCGCTTCGCATTGGTCGCGGCGGAACGTCTGGCACTTGTGAACGAACTCGCCGCCGACCCTGAACGCGTATTGGGAGAGATACCGGAATGAACAAGAAGGTCGCCGCGAAACCGGGCGTGACGCCCGCGCAATTCAAGAAGGTCGCGCTGTCGTTTCCCGGCACGCACGAGAAGCCGTCTTATGGCAGCCCTGCCGTCTTCGCCGCCAGGAAGTTCTTCACGCGGCTGCGCAAGGAAGACAATTCCGTGGTGCTGATCGTCCATGACATGGAGCATCGCGACATGATGCTGGAGCTCGATCCCAAGACGTATCACATCACCGCGCACTACAAGGATTATCCCGCGATCCTCGTGCGCATGGAGCGCATCACGGCCGACGAGCTTCGCATCATGCTCGAACGCCGCTGGCGCCAGATCGCACCGAAATGGATGGTGAGACAGAGGGATGAAAATTTTTCCCCCGCCGAAAGAGCGGGGATGGTGACGCGCGCAAAGCGCGTGACGGCGGGGACGAAGAAAAAGAAGAAATAAATGGGAGGCGCAGTCGTCCCCTCCGTCCGCTTCGCGGACACCCGCGCAAACGGGAGAGGATTTATCGCGGGCTGCGCTTGGCCAGGATGCGCTGCAAGGTGCGGCGGTGCATGTTGAGGCGGCGTGCCGTCTCCGAAACATTGTGCCCGCACAGCTCATAGACGCGCTGGATGTGCTCCCAGCGCACGCGATCCGCCGACATCGGATTTTCCGGCGGCTTGGGCTTGGAGCCCGGTGCCGCCAGCAGCGCGGCGAGAATATCGTCGGCGTCGGCGGGCTTGGGGATGTAGTCGATGGCGCCGTATTTCACCGCAGCCACGGCGGTGGCGATGTTGCCGAATCCGGTGAGAACCACCACGCGCGCGTCCGGCCGCGTGGTGTGCAGCGTCTCCACGACATCGAGACCGTTGCCGTCGTCGAGCTTGAGGTCGACCACCGCGAAAGCGGGCGGAACCTCGCGCGCGCGCGCCACGCCTTGCGCCACGGTCTCGGCGATGGCGACGGTGAAGCCGCGCGCTTCCATGGCGCGCGCCAGACGCTCGCGCAGCGGCCGGTCGTCTTCGACGATAAGGAGGGTTTTGTCTTCGCTTTCGGGCAGGCTGGTGTCCATGGGCCGCGTCTCTAGCGCCCGCGCGCGCGCGCCGCAAGACAAAGTGTCACTGCCGCAAAAAAGCCTTATAGCGCGGCGCTGCCTGGCGGGCGTTCGCCATCCACCGCGCCGCGCGGCCAGCGCACCGTCACCAAAGCCCCACTGTCTTGCTGGTTTATCGCGCTAACCGTGCCGCCCGTCTGCTCAATCAGCGTCTTGGCGATGAAAAAGCCGAGGCCCATCCCTTGCTGGCCGCTGAAACTGTCGGTCGGGCCGATCTCGGTGTCGCCAAGCGCATAGCTGCCAGGCCGCGACGTCACGTAAGGCTCGCCGATGCGTTCCAGAATCTCCGCGTCGAAACCAGCGCCGTCGTCCGACACGCCGATGGAGAGCCGGTTCTGGGTCCATTCGGCGCGCACCCATACTTTGCTGCGCGCGAAATCCGCGGCGTTGGCGATGAGATTGCCCAGGCCATGCACCAGTTCGGGGGCGCGCCAGATTTTTGGCTCGGCCGCGGTCCGGGGCGACTCCACGACAATGTCGACGTCGCCGCCGCGATAGGGCGCGGCGATCTCTTCCAGCAGCGCCCCCAAGGGCAGCCGGTCCGTCGAGCCCAATCCGCTTTCTTCCGGCCGCGCCAGGCGCGTGAGGATGCCGCGGCAACGCTCGGCTTCGGCACGCAGCAGCTTGGCATCCTCCGATTCCGTTGTGCCTGCGGGAAGCGCCCGTTCCAGCTCGCGCGCGACGATGGCGATGGTGCCGAGCGGCGTGCCCAGTTCGTGCGCTGCGGCGGTGGCGAGCGCACCCAGCGCCGACAAGCGGTGTTCGCGCGACAGCGCCAGTTGCGTGGCCGCCAGACCCGCCTGCATGCGCGCCGCTTCGCTGGCGATGCGCCAGGCATAGATCGAGGTGAATCCAATGCCGATGACGAGCGAGGCCCAGATGCCGCCCTGATAGAGCGCGGGCAGATCGATGATCTCGTTGGCGGCCCAAGGCAGCGGCTTGTGCACCATCGCGATCAACGACACCGACGCGAGGGCAAGCGCAGCGAGGATGAGCGTATTGCCGAGATTGAGCGTGGCGGCGGCGATCACCACCGGCGCCAGAAACATCAGCGTGAAGGGATTTTCGATTCCCCCCGTCCAGTACAGCAGCGCCGCAAGCTGCAGGATGTCGTAGCCGAGATAGAGCGTGGCCTCGCGGTTGGTGAGCCGATGCGTCGCCGGATATTGCAGGGTGAGCACGATGTTGAGCAGCGCGCTGGCCGCAATCGCCGCGGCGCATTGCAGCAGCGGCAGGCGATAAGACAGCCCGAAATGAACCACCAGCAGCGCCGCCGACTGGCCGCCGATCGCCAACCAGCGCAGATTGGTCAGCGTGCGCAGCCGCACGCGGCCGGGCATCGTGGTGCGGTCCGCGAAACGGCCGGCAAGCCTTGGAATGCGCCACGCGGCGATGTTCATCCGATGCGTCTGTCCTTCGCGGCGATTCGCCACTTTGCGCGCTCGCGGCCTGAGCCTATCAATCCGCGGGCGCCGTTCTCAATGCGAAAAGGCAACCGGCCATGATCCGCACGCCGCTGGCGCTAGTACCTTACCTGTTCCTGGCCGCCTTCGTCGCCGCCGGTGCGCTGTGGAATCTGTCGAAACCTCCGCAGGAGGCTACGATCGGGAGCGCCAGCATCGGCGGCCCGTTCGCGCTGACCGATCAGGACGGCCATGCCAGGACCAATGCCGACTACCGCGGACACTATGTGCTGCTCTATTTCGGCTACACCAACTGCCCCGACGTTTGCCCCACGACATTGGCGGTGATCGCCGATGCGATGAAGCAGATGGGGCCCAAAGCCCGCGAGGTGACGCCGATCTTCGTCACCGTCGATCCGGCGCGCGACACCCCGAAGACGCTGAAAACCTATCTCTCGGCGTTCGGGCCGCAATTCGTGGGCCTGACGGGCGGCGCGGCCGCGATCAAGAAGGTGGCGGGAGAATATCGCGTCTATTACGCCAGGCATCCGCTCAAAGGCGGCGGCTATGCGATGGATCATTCCAGCGAACTTTATCTGCTGGGTCCGAAGGGAACGCTGGTCGCGTTCTACGATGTGGGCATCGACGCCAAATCGCTCGCCACCGATCTGAACCGCCGGCTCTGACCGCGATCTAATTGCATATACCGGGCGGCATCAGCATGTAGCTCAAGGTTGCCATGTGGCTTTTGGTCTTGAGCAGGCGCGCGAAGATGTCGCCGCGCTCGGCTTCGAGTTTGGCATTGGCGTGCAGCGCGGTGGAGAGATAGCCGAGCACCGCCTTGGGCGCCGCGCCCTGGCCTTCCCAGACGACGAGACATTGGCCGGGCGCGGCATCGCCAAAGATTTGCGGCGATGCACCGGGCGTCATCACCCGCGCATCCGTAAACACGCCGCGCAGATTGCCCGCCAACACGCGCGTCGGCGCCACGATCGTGCCCTGCTGGAATCCAATGCGTTGCAGCGAACCTTGATATTCGCGCATCGGCCACCACGGGCTGCATTCGCGGCAATGCTCGCCTTGCGTCTCATAGACCGCCACGCGTCCGCCCATCGAGAGCAAGGCGACGCCAAGCACGATCAGCACGTAAATCTTGCCGTGGCTTTCCGCCCAGCCGGCGATGCGCGCGCGCTGGAACAAATAGATCGGCAGCAGCATCGCGGCGGGATAGAACCAGGCGCCTTTCAGTGTCTTGAAATCGAGCACGAAGAGCAGAACGATGACGCTGGCGGCGGCCACCATCATCGCCACATCGTAGAGCTTCAGCCAGAGGCGCTTGTCGTCCTCGTCGCGGGCAAGGGGGCGGCAGGCATTGGCGAACAGGAACGGGAATATCAGCGCATAAGGCAGAACGAGTCCGATCAGATGCACGCCCAGAATGCCGGCGCTGCGCCCGATGTTGCTGTGCCCGCCGCCGGCAGCCTGCACTTGCCCCAGAATTTCATAGGGCGCCACGATAACGAGCGCGATCGCAAGCGCCAGCAGCAGAGGCAGCGGCTTCAGGCGCGCCCGAATGCCCGGCACCGCGATGCGTGCGAGCCAAAGCGCGATCGGCAGGATGAGAAAGATGTAGCTCGTCAGCACGCCAAGGCCGGCCACAATGCCCAGCGCCGCGTAGTCGCGCGTGCTTGCGTGCGCGATGACGTTGGCATCCGCCCATAGATAGAGCGCGAGCATCAGCGACAGCAGCACGTTCTGCATCGATTCCAGATGCGCCATCCAGCCGAATGCGAACGTCGTCACCAGCGTGAAGGCGGCAAACGCCGCCAGCCGCACGTCGCCGATCACCGCGCGCCCCGCACGAAAATAGGTGGCCAGCATCAGCGCCATCAGCACCTCGCGCAGGAAGACATAAGCGACATGGCTCTGCTGGCTGGCCTGCAACACCGCCCAGGACAGCCATGTCATCAGCGGCGGATGGGCCGGCAGATAGCCCCAGCGCAGGCTTTGCCCGAACAGCACCTGATCGGCCTCGCCCGGCAGGTAGTTCGGCGACAGCGCCAGCCTGAGCACGAAATTGAGCAGGCAATAAAAGATCAGGATCGAGACGACATGGCGCGGTTCGGTGAGCTGCGCCCAGAAGGTCTGCCGATCTGCCGGTTGGGGGTTCGCCATGGAGGCCGTCTATCTGTTGTTTCGGTTCGTGCCGCAAGCGCCCAACATGTTTAACGCCCGTTAACGCTTGGCTCCTAGAACGGTGTCGCGAAGGGGAGCCTGAATGGCGCCGCGGACATCGTCGAAGAAGCCCGATTCAAAGTCGCGCCGCCGCATGGCCGAAGCGACGCAAGACGGCGCGCCGCCGCATTCGAACAAGCCCAAAGCCGCCAAACGCAAACGGCTGTGGCCCTATATCGCGCTGACATTGTTCGTGTGGGCGGCGCTCTTCGGCGCGCTCACCGTGTCGCGCTGGATCAGCGAGCTGCCCGACACCAAGGACCTGCTGACCCAGGCGCCGACCCCCGACATCGTCATCCGCGACGTGCATGGCCGCATGATCGCCCATCCCGGATTGCAACAAGGCGCGCTGGTGGAGGTCTCGTCGCTGCCCGCCTATGTGCCCAATGCCTTCATCGCCATCGAGGACCGGCGCTTCCGCGATCACTTCGGCCTCGACATCATCGGCATGGCGCGCGCCGCGGGCGAGGACATCGTCGCAGGCCATGTGGTGCAAGGCGGCTCGACCTTGACGCAGCAGCTTGCGAAGAACCTCTTTCTCCAGCCCAAGCGCACGCTCGACCGCAAGATCGAGGAAGCGGTGTTCGCGCTTTATCTGGAGTCGCGTTATTCCAAAGACCAGATCCTCACGCTTTATCTGAACCGCGTCTATTTCGGCGCGGGTGTTTACGGCATCCAGGCCGCGGCGCAGCGTTTCTTCGGCAAGCCGGCGGCGAAGCTGACGCTGGTCGAGTCTGCAATGCTGGCAGGCAGCGTGAAAGCGCCGTCGCTTTACAATCCGACCGAATACGACGCTTCGCATGCGCGCGCGCGCATCGTTCTCGCCGCCATGCAGGATTCGGGCTTCATCGACGCCAGGACGATGGCGCAGGCCCAAGCCACCTTTCCGCGCATCATGCGCGAAACCGGCACGCTGAACGCGGGCTACATCTCCGATTGGGTGGTCGATCAGATCCACAACGGCATCAAGCTCGATGTGAAGGAGCCGCTGGTCGTCGATACGACGTTCGATCTGGACATGCAGGCCAAGGCCGAACGCGCGGTGCGCACGCTGATGGCCGAGCAGGGCGGAAAATATCGCGCCACCCAGGCGGCGCTGGTTTCGATGACGCCGGAGGGCGCGATCCGCGCCATGGTGGGCGGCGTCTCTTACGCGCAGAGCAATTACAATCGCGCCGTGGCGATGCGCCAGCCGGGCTCCGCGTTCAAGCCCTTCGTCTATCTCGCGGCCTTCGAGCATGGCCACAAACCCAGCGACATGGCCAATGACGGCCCCATCGATATCCATGGCTGGAAGCCCAGCGATTATGAAGGCGATTATGAAGGCCGCATCACGCTGACGCGCGCGTTCGCCAAATCCTCCAACTCCGTCGCCGCGCAACTGACGCAGGAAGTGGGCGCGCGGGCGGTGGCGCGAACCGCGCATCGGTTGGGCATCGCCTCGCCGCTCGAAGACGTGCCTTCGCTCGCATTGGGCACGTCCAATGTCTCGCCACTGGAACTGACGGGCGCCTATGCGCCGTTCGCCAATGGCGGCAATGCCGTCATTCCCTATGCCATCACACGAATCCGCGACAAGAATGGCAAGACCGTGTGGGCGCGCAAGGCCAGCGACAAGGGCCGCGTGATGTCGCCCGAAAACGATGCCGAGCTCACCGGCCTCATGATGGAAACCGTTAAGACGGGCACCGGCCGCGCCGCGCGGCTGGATGAGCGTCCCTCCGCCGGCAAAACCGGCACGACGCAGGATTATCACGATGCGTGGTTTGTCGGGTTCAGCGCCGATCTCGTCACCGGCGTGTGGATGGGCAACGACAACAATCGGCCCATGAAGAAAGCCACCGGCGGCACCGTGCCGGCGCGCATCTTCAAGGCCTTCATGGAAAGCGCGGAAACCAGGATGCCGGTCAAGCCGCTGGTCGGAACGACTTTCGCGCCGCCGCCCACGGCGAGCGAGCCGCCACAGGCGCCGCAGGAGCAGCAGCCCGAGCAGCCCGGCCTGTTCGACCGGCTGCTCGACGACATCCTGAAAAAACCCAGCGCCGACGTGCAGTGATCAGGACGAGAATGCGTCCGCCGCATAGGGCCGGATGCTTTCCTCAACCGAGTCGGCGATGTGTTCCTTGGTAATGATGCCGATCGCATCCGAAATGCGTGGCAGCCCCTTGCCGCGCACGACGATGACCATTGCGGAATTCTTGCGCGCCATGCGGCTGATGACGTCGAACATGATGTCTTCCTCATGCGCGATGGTGAAGTTGCGTTGCGCCACCTCCCCCAGCGTCACACCCGTGAACGCGCCTTCGAGACCTCGCCGCAACGCCGTGTTGACGCGCAGCACGCCCAGAATCGCCTTGCCGCGCGTGATCACCACATGGCGCATCCTGCCGCCATGCTCGGGCAGGCTGAGAAACGCGTTGAAGCCCATTTCGGCGGGCAGCACCAGGATGTCCTTGTTCATGATCTCGACGGCGTGACGCACCAGGAACATGTTGGCGTGCAGCGCCTTGGGAATGAAATGCCGGCGCGCGACAAGCTTGATCGTGTAGATGTTTTCGCGCGACAGCAGCCGGCGGATGCCGATGGCCACGGCCACCGCGATGATGAGCGGCATGACGATGTCGTAGTCGCGGGTCATTTCGAAGATCATCGTCACCGCCGTCATGGCAGCGCCCGTTGCCCCACCGACCATCGCGGCCATGCCCACGATGGCGAAACCGGCAATGCCGGTGTCCGAAGACGGATGCACCATCTGCACCAGCGCGCCGAACGCGCCGCCGAGCGTTGCGCCCATGAAAAGCGACGGCGAAAAAATCCCGCCGGACGATCCCGAACCCAGACTCAGCGTCGTGGCGAGAAGCTTGCAGATGCACAACACCGCGAGCAGCGGCGCGAAGGTAAGCCCGCCGGTGAGCACCGCTTCGACCGTGGCGTAGCCGACGCCTTCGACATAGTAGTGCCCGGCAAACCGCAACAGCACGTACATCAGAACGCCGACCGCGAACATGCCGATGGCATGGCGCAAATAAGGATTGACGACGCGCTCGAAGGTCTCCTCCATGTAATGCAGGCCGCGGATGAACGCGGTCGCGGCCAATCCCGTGAGCGCGCCGAGAAGCGCGTAGAGAAGCAGTGCATAGAGCGGCGCGGGATGATCGCTCAGCAACGAGATCGTCGGCATCTTGAAGGCGGGCGTCATGCCGAAGAACAATCGCGCCACGAACGTGGCCGTGCCCGTGGCCAGCGCAACCGGCAGGAACGTGCGCACGCTGACTTCCGGAAGCATGAGCTCGATGGCGAACATCACTCCGCCGATGGGGGTGTTGAAGGTGGCCGCGATACCCGCGCCCGCGCCAGCCGCCACCAGCGTGATGCGCTGCCACGGCTCCATGCGGATCAACTGCCCAATCGTGGAGCCGAGCGAGGCGCCGATCTGGATGATCGGTCCCTCGCGTCCCACCGCCGCGCCGCTTCCGATCGCGAGTGCCGAGGCCAGCGACTTCACGGCCGCCACCACCGGACGGATGCGCCCCTCGCTGTAGAAGATGGCGTCCATCACTTCGGGCACGCCATGTCCGCGTGCTTCGGGCGCGAAGGTCTTCACGAGGAAGACGACTCCAATGCCGCCGATGACAGGCGCCAGAATGACGAACGCACCCCAGGGGCTCGGTGGCCCGAAGACGTTCGCGTCGTAGGCGATGGAGAAATGGCCGAGGAAGAAGATGTTATGGAGCAGCCCGATCAACCCGCGAAAAAGAATCGCGCCGAAGCCCGTGACGATTCCGACTCCGATGGCAATAAGCGAAAAGACAAGAAGACCGCGCGGTCTGGCTGCCGGCGCCTGTTCCATGAAAAATCGCCTCGCACGCCACAGCTCGAATCATGCGTGGCGGCGCGAGTGTAACCGCAATCTTCAGTTGCGGGCCCCGCGCATTTGCGCGCAGCCGTTCACGCCATCGCGATGCGTGGTGCGAAACGATGTAGCGCGCTGCCGTTCTGGTTGAGCCAGCGCTGCGGACGGGCGACATCGGCCACCATGCTGCCTGCCAGCTCCCAGAAGCGCGGTCCGTGATTCATGTGCCGCAAATGCGCGATCTCGTGGGCGACGACGTAATCCAGCACAAATGTCGGCGCCATGATGAGCCGCCAGGAAAACGACAGCGAGCGTCCCGTCGAGCACGAGCCCCAGCGGCTCGCTGTATCGCGCACCGTGATGCGCCGGGGTTTGACGTCGATCGCTTCGGCATAGGCCGCGGCGCGGCTGTCCACCGATTTGCGGGCTTCGCGCTTGAGGAAATCGAGCACGCGGCGCGCGGCATGTTCGCTTTGGCCCGAGACGCGCAGCACCGGCTCCTCGCCTTCGCGATCCACCCAGACCGGCGTGCGCCGACCTTCGCCCTTGCGGATGACATGCATCTCGCCGCGGAACGGAATTTTCGCGCCCAATCCCAGCATCACCGGCGGCGGCACATGCTCGAGCTTGCCGGCGATCCATTCGCGTTCGGAGCGCGCGAAATCCAGCGCGTTGTTGAGGCTGTGCCGCGACGGCGCCACCACGCTCACTTCGCCCGTCGAAGGATGCACCTTGACGATCATGCGGCGGGCACGCGGGTTCATGCGCAAGGTGATCGGCACCGTCTCTCCCGCGATGCGCAGGAGTTCGCGCTTCACAAGCTGGCGGCGGGGCTTACGGCGCATGGGGCTTCCCTTTGGACCCGAGTCTTGCTTCAAGTAACGCCCGAGTCTTACTTCAAGTTACGAATGACAACGCGACCCCGCTTCCATCTTGCGTTCCCCGTTTCCGACCTTGCCGAAGCGCGGTCGTTCTATGGGCAATTGCTCGGCTGCAAGGAGGGGCGATCGGCTCCCGAATGGGTCGATTTCGACTTCTTCGGGCACCAGATCGTCACCCATCTAAGCACGCCTGAAAAAGCGAGCAAGGCACATAATTTGGTCGACGGTGACGCAGTTCCGGTCCGTCATTTCGGCGTCATTTTGAGCCTCGCGGAATGGCGGGAATTGGCGGAAAAGCTGGAGAAATCGGGTATCGCCTTTGTGATTCAACCGGAGGTTCGGTTCAAGGGATTGCCTGGCGAGCAGGCGACGTTTTTCATCCACGATCCCAGCGGCAACGCGCTGGAATTCAAGGCTTTCGCGGACGAAGGAATGATCTTCGCCAAATAAGGATTCGCAAGGTTCGCGCGATGTATATTTTCCTTCCTCGGCACCCGGCAAGAATGACTCACACAGCGCCGCAGAGCCGTAGAAAGATGTCATGCGCAGGCGCGCAGGCGCGGAGCAAAACAGCCGTCGCCATAGAACAGCATCGGCCGAATATTTTTCGGCGCGATGCGCGCGCGAGCACGCCATACCCCCGCCTCTTTGCGCCTCCGCGTGCGAATCTTCTTCTTCGCAGCTCTGCGGCTCTGCGCGAATCCTTCTTGCCCTTCTTGCGCAGGAGCGCGCATGCGCGCTGATCGGATCGCGCTGGCGCTGGGGCTGGTATCGCTGGCGCTGATCCTGGGTGCGCTGGGGTTCCAGTACATCGGCGGATACCCGCCTTGCGAAATCTGCATGTGGCAGCGTTATCCGCATTTCGCGGCGATCGTCATCGGCCTCGGCGGCGGCGCCTTGCTGCTGGCAAATGCGCTGCCGCAAAGTTTCGCCAAGCCGATCGCGACTGTGGCACTGCTCTGCGTTGCGGCGACAGGCGCTATCGGCGTCTATCACGCCGGTGTCGAGTGGCGCTTGTGGCCGGGGCCCAGCGCCTGCACCGGTTCGGCCTTCCAACTCAGCGGCGCGCTCGATCTCAATGCGCATGTGGTAAGCTGCGAAAACGCGGCGTGGCGGCTCTTTGGAATCTCCATGGCCGGGTATAATGCAATCTTCTCGCTGGGCGCGGCGATCGTCGCCGCGGTCGCCTTGAGGAAAAGCGCATGAGGCGAAAGCCGCGACCTTCCCAGCCCGGCATCGCGGCCGCGGACGATGTGGCCGCGATGATCCGCGTCGATCACGCCGGCGAATACGGCGCGGTGCGCATTTGTGAAGGCCAGCTCGCGGTGCTGGACGCGCGCGGCGGCTCGACGAAGATCGCGGCCTCCATCCGCAAGATGGCGGCGCAGGAACAGCGTCATCTCAAAACCTTCGACGCGCTGGTGAACGAACGGCGCGTGAGGCCCACCGCGCTCGAACCGGTGTGGCGCGTCGCGGGCTTTGCGCTTGGCGCCGCGACCGCGCTGATGGGCGACGAAGCCGCGATGGCCTGCACCGCGGCGGTCGAAGAAGTGATCGACGAGCATTATGCGCGCCAGGTCGAACGCCTCGATCGCGATCCCGCGTTGAAAGCCACCGTGGAAGATTTCCGCGCCGAAGAAGTCGCGCACAAGCAAGAAGCGCTGGCGCAAGGCGCGGAGGAAGCTCCCGGCTACAAGCTGCTCAGCGAAACCATCAAGGCGGGCTGCCGCCTCGCAATCCTTCTTTCGGAACGGATATGAGCGACGACGACACGCTGGAAGATGCGCGCCACATGCGACTACGGTCGGCGTCCAATCCGCGCCGCGCGAAGCCTGAAGACGCAGCCGCGCTGTCGCGGCTTTTCGCGGCGGCGTTCCTTGCCGATCCCGTGATGGACTGGATCGCACGGCCCGGGCCCAAACGCGCCGCGGGACTGGAGCGTTTTTTCTATTGGCTCCTGCAGGTGCGCGCGATTCCGTTCGGCGAGGTGTGGATGGCCGACGATGCGAGCACCGCCGCCGCGTGGCTGCCGCCCGGTGTGTCCGCGAGTCCGGGAGGGTTGATGCAGCAACTCAAGCTCATGCCGATGTTCCTGAGGCTGTGCGGATTTCCCCGTCTGGCGCGCGGCAGCGCCATTGGCGAAGCGATGGA
>DASXFK010000136.1:0-1933 GCA_036489635.1 Rhizomicrobium sp.
CGGCCGCTCGCTTTATCCCGGCCAGGCGACGACGGAGCTTTGCCCGACCACGACCTTCGATGGCGAACCGCTTTACATCGCAGGCTGCGTGCCCGATGCGGCCGAGATCGCGCGGCGCCGCATCGCCTATTTCGAACCCTATCATGCGACGCTTGCGGCCGAGATCGCGCGGCTGCGGGCGCAGCACAAGACAATCGTCGTCTTCGATGCGCATTCGATCCGCTCGCATATCCCGCGCCTCTTCGACGGCGAACTGCCGCAGTTCAACATCGGCACCAATTCTGCCGCCAGTTGCGCGCCTGCGCTGACCGAGGCAATCGAACAGGTGTGCGCGAAAAGCAATCTTACGCGGGTAACCAACGGCCGCTTCAAGGGCGGCTACATCACGCGCCACTATGGCGACCCGGCCCATGGCGTACATGCCGTGCAGCTCGAACTTGCCATGCGCGGCTATATGGACGAACCTGAAACCATCTCGCCCGCCAACTCGCCGACGCAATACGATCCGGCGCGCGCCGCGGCGTTGCGCGACGTGCTCCGCCGCATTCTCCAGACCTGTCTCACCTTCGCAGGACAAACATGACAAGACTCGACAACAGCCGCTCCATTCATGCGCCGCACGGCACGGAGCTCAACGCCAAATCCTGGCTCACCGAAGCACCGCTGCGCATGCTGATGAACAATCTCGACCCCGACGTGGCCGAGCGGCCAGAAGAACTCGTCGTCTATGGCGGTATCGGGCGCGCCGCGCGCGACTGGGAAAGCTACGACCGCATCGTGGCGACACTGAAACGGCTGGAAGACGACGAGACGCTGCTGGTGCAATCCGGCAAGCCGGTCGGCGTGTTCAAGACCCATACGGATGCGCCACGCGTCCTGATCGCCAATTCCAATCTCGTGCCGCATTGGGCCAACTGGGATCACTTCCATGCGCTCGATCGCAAGGGCCTGATGATGTACGGCCAGATGACGGCCGGCAGCTGGATCTATATCGGCAGCCAGGGAATCGTGCAGGGCACGTATGAGACTTTCGCCGAAATGGGACGCCAGCATTTCGGCGGCTCGCTAGCGGGACGCTGGATCCTGACGGCTGGGCTGGGCGGCATGGGCGGCGCGCAGCCGCTGGCCGCAACCATGGCCGGCGCTTCGATGCTCGCCATCGAATGCCAGCCATCGCGAATCGAGATGCGGCTGCGGACGAAATATCTCGATCAACAGGCGCGCTCGCTCGACGAAGCGCTTGAGATGATCGCGCGCGCGACGGCAGAGAAGAAAGCGGTGTCGATCGGCCTGCTCGGCAATGCGGCGGAGATCCTACCGGAACTCGTGCGCCGCGGCGTGAAGCCCGACGCGGTGACGGATCAAACCTCGGCGCATGATCCGGTGAACGGCTATCTGCCGAAAGGTTGGACGCTGGCGGAATGGGAAGCGGCGCGGGCAAACGATCCCAAATCCGTCGAACGCGCGGCCCGGCAATCCATGACCGAACATGTGCGCGCGATGCTGGCCTTTCACGCGCAGGGAATTCCCACGGTCGATTACGGCAACAATATCCGCCAGGTGGCGAAAGACGAAGGTGTCACCAACGCGTTCGATTTTCCGGGCTTCGTGCCTGCTTACATCCGCCCGCTCTTCTGCCGTGGCATCGGACCATTCCGCTGGTGCGCGCTCTCGGGCGATCCGGAAGACATTTACCGCACCGACCAGAAGGTGAAGGAGCTTCTGCCCGACAACGCACATCTGCATCGCTGGCTCGACATGGCGCGCGACCGCATCAGCTTCCAGGGCTTACCGGCGCGCATCTGCTGGATCGGGCTTGGCGACCGCGAACGTGTTGGTCTCGCCTTCAATGAGATGGTGGCGAAGGGGGAATTGAAAGCCCCCATCGTGATCGGCCGCGATCATCTCGATTCCGGTTCGGTCGCCTCGCCCA
>DASXFK010000064.1:0-14274 GCA_036489635.1 Rhizomicrobium sp.
CTTGTAGACGAGCTGAGCCTGCCCGTCGCGGCGCAGAAGAACGCAGAAGTTGTCGAACCAAGTGATGTTTCCTTGAAGCTTCACGCCGTTGACGAGAAAGATCGTCACCGCCGATTTGCTCTTGCGCACGGCATTGAGAAAAGTGTCCTGCAGATTTTGTTGTTTTTCGCTCATGGCTGAACACACATTATTGCGGCCGCATAGGCCATTCGCCCCAGCCCACCCGGAGCGATTCAATCATAGGGCGATTTGCTGCGTTAGCGAAGGGCTTTTGCCCGTTGTTCCGCCATGTGGCGATAGAGTTCGTGGATGCGCTTGGCGACGGGGCCCGGCTTGCCGTCGCCGATGGGGGAGCCGTCGATCGCCACGATGGGAATGGCGCCCACGGACGCCGCGGTGAAGAATGCTTCGCGCGCTTGCGCCGCGGCCGCCGGGGTAAATTTCCGTTCCACAACAGGCATTTGCGCTTCGGCGGCGGCCTCCATGATCACCCGGCGCGTGACTCCCGGCAGGATGTCATTTGAGAGGTTTCGGGTGATGACCTGCCCGTCCTTGTCGACAATCCAGGCGGAGGTCGAGCTGCCTTCCGTGACGTAACCGTCCTCGTCGACAAGCCACGCTTCATAGGCGCCCGCCTTCCGCGCCGCGGTTTTGGCGAGGATGTTGGGCAGCAGAGCGGTGGATTTGACGTCGCACCGCGCCCAGCGTTCGTCCTTGTGCGTGACGACTTTCACGCCGCTGGCGCGCTGCTTTTCGATGTCGGCCATTTTCAGATTGCGCGCGGTGACGATGAGTGTGGGACGCGGGTTCTTCGCCGGCACCGGATGATCGCGGCGCGAGGCTCCGCGCGTCACTTGCATATAGACCAGGCCGTTCGTCACGCGATTGCGCCGCGCGATCTCGCGGATGACGAGCTTCAGTGCGACGCGACCCATCGGCATGGCGATCCCGATCTCGCGGACCGAGCGTTCCAGCCGATCGAGATGCTCGTTCTCATCGAGGATCATGCCGTCGATGATCCCCACGACTTCATAGATGCCGTCGGCGAATTGCAGCGCGCGGTCTTCGATGTGAACGCCCGCCTGGCCGTGCGGCACATAGCGTCCGTTGACATAGGCGATGCGCCCCGCGGGCTGGCGCGAAGACCAATGGTCGGTGCTCATGCGTTGAAGCTCTGCTCCCGTCCGCCCGCGGGACCCACGCCCAGCGATTTGAGCTTGCGATGCAGCGCCGAGCGCTCCATGCCGATGAACGATGCCGTGCGAGAAATATTGCCGCCGAAGCGGTTGATCTGCGCCACCAGATATTCGCGCTCGAAGATTTCGCGCGCCTCGCGCAGAGGCAGCGAAATCACCAAGTCGCCTTTGCCCGCATTGTTCCACGACGCATTGCCGGACAAATCGGAGGGAAGCAAATCGGCCGAGATCGCCTGCACCGCGTCATCGGTGGCCAGGATCAGCAACCGCTCCACGATATTGCGGAGCTGGCGCACATTGCCGGGCCAGGAATGCGCCTGCAGCACGGCCATCGCATCGTCGCCGATCTCGCGCATAGGCAGGCCGGACGTCGCCGACAAACGCTTCATGAAATGCTGCACCAATGCGGGAATGTCGTCGCGCCGCTCCGAAAGCGACGGCACGCGCACCGGCACCACATTCAGCCGGTGATAAAGATCCTCGCGGAACTTGTCGGCCCCGATTTCCACGCGCAAATCGGCGGTCGTGGACGAGATCACGCGCGCATCCACTTGCACCCGCGTGCTGCCGCCGACGCGCTGGAAGGTCTGCTCGACCAGCACGCGCAGGATCTTGCCTTGCGTTTCCGCCGGCATGTCGGCCACTTCGTCGAGGAACAGCGTGCCGTTGTGGGCAAGTTCGAACAGGCCGATCTTGCGCGTGCCTTCCGCATTCTCCTCGCCGAACAATTCGGTCTCGATGCTCTCCGGCTCCATCGTGGCGCAGTTGATGGCCACGAAGGCATTGCCCGCGCGTCGCGAATTGGCGTGGATCAGCCGCGCCGCCACTTCCTTGCCGGCACCTGCCGGGCCGGTGATCAGCACGCGGCTGTTGGTGGGCGCGATCCTGTCCACGAGCTGGCGCAGTTGCGAGATGGCCGATGAGGTGCCGACCATTTCGCAATCGTCGCCGGCTCTGAGCCGCAGCTCGGCGACTTCGCGCCTCAGCCGCGTGGCCTCGAGCGCGCGGCCCACGACATGGATCAGCCGGTCGGCCTTGAACGGCTTTTCGATGAAATCGTAAGCGCCCTTCTTGATCGAGCCCACCGCGGTCTCGATCGTTCCGTGGCCGCTGATCATCACGACCGGCAATTCGGGATGTTCGCGCTTCAGCTGATCGAGCACCTGGATGCCGTCGAGCTTGCTGCCTTGCAGCCAGATGTCGAGCACCACAAGCTGGGGCCGTCGCTGGCGCACCGCCGCCAGCGCGCTGTCGCTGTCGCGCGCCACGCGCGTTCCGAAGCCTTCGTCGTGCAGAATGCCTGCGATGAGATCGCGGATGTCTTCCTCATCGTCGACGATAAGGATCTCAGGCGCGATCAACGATCCGAACTTGCTCATCGATACCCTTTATTCTCGGCTGGTGCGTCACGCTTTTGCTTAAGGGCGAAACTCAGGCGCACTTCGGCGCCGTGCGTTCCGTCGCCACGGTCGGCGAGCGTGATTTCGCCGCCGTGGTCCTCTGCGATCTTGCGAACGATGGCCAGCCCCAGCCCGGTGCCTTTCGCGCGCGTCGTCACATAAGGTTCTGTCAGGCGGTGGCGCTGCTCTTGCGGCAGGCCGACGCCATTATCCTGGATTGCGAACACCACCTTGCCGTCGGCTTCTTCGAGCGAGGTGTCGATGATGCGCTTGGCATCGCCGGCATAAGCGCCGACGGCTTCGGTGGCGTTCTTGATGACATTGGTCAACGCCTGGCTGATCAGCCGGCCGTCACCTTCGAAATAGATCGGCTGCGGCGGCATCTTCGTGGTGAATTCGATGTCGGGATTGCCGACGCGCTGCAGGAACACCGCCTGATGCAGCAATTCTTGCGCATTCTCGCGGCGCATCTGCGGCGCCGGCATGCGCGCGAAGGACGAGAACTCGTCCACCATGCGCCCGATGTCGCCGACCTGGCGGATGATGGTGTCGGTGCATTGCTCGAAAACCTCCGGCTCGGTGGCGATCTCCTTGCCGTATTTGCGCTTGAGCCGCTCAGCCGAAAGCTGGATGGGGGTCAGCGGATTCTTGATCTCGTGCGCGATGCGGCGCGCCACATCGGCCCATGCTGCCGTGCGCTGCGCCGAGACAAGATCGGTGATGTCGTCGAAGGTGACGATGTAGCCTGCCTCCCCGGCGCCTTTTTCGCTGTCCACTTGCACGCTCAATGTGCGCGCTTTGCCGGTGCGCTTGATCGAAGCCTCGCCGCTTGCGCGCCCCACAGGCTCGCCGAGCGCCTTGCGGATGAGGCCCGCGAGTTCGGGCACCGCTTCGGTGTAATGACAGCCCTCGATATCTTCGTGCGGAGCATTGAGGAGGCGCGAGGCCGCGCGGTTGACGATGTTGATCCTGCCGTCGCCGTCGAGCCCGATCACGCCGGCGCTGACCCCCGCCAGCACCGCCTCGGTGAATCTGCGCCGCATGTCGATCTGGTGCGAGGCGTCGATCAGTTCGCTGCGCTGTGCCTGAAGCTGCTGCGTCATGCGGTTGAAGGCGAAACCGAGCGTGGCGATCTCGTCATCCCCGCGGTCGACTTCCACCTGTGCTTTCAGATCGCCTTCCGACACGCGCTCGGCCGCGCCGATGAGTTGCGAGATCGGTTTCACCAGCCGGTTGGCCGCCCACAATCCCAGCCAGATCGCCGCCAGCAATATGAGCAGCGACACCACGCCGTAGAGCGCGGCGAACACCGCCTGCACTTTCGTGCGGTTGTCGTTGAGGTGCTTGTATTCCTGCGCCGCACTGGTGGTGCGCTGGTAATAGGCGAACACTTCCGGATCGACTTTGCGCACCACCAGCAGATAGGCGTCGTTCAGCGCCTGCATGCGGATGAGCGCGCGCACCACGCCGAGCTTGGCATTGGCGTCGATCACGATGGTGCCGCCCTGCGCCTGGGCAATGTCATTGGAGGTAGGAGCCGCGAAATCCGGCAGGCCGCGCTGTTTGGTGCTGCCCAGCATGTGGCTCTTGGAATCGAAGATGTAAGCCGCCTGCAATCCGCGATCCTTGGTCAGCAGGCCGAGCTGAGTGAAAAGCTCGTCAGGGCGCACATGATTGCTGGCGTCGAACAATTGCGCGTCGCGCTGGATGCCGTTGGCGATGGCCACCGCGTCCTGCGTGATCGAATCCTCATGATCCTTCACATAGGACTGCGCGACGCTGATCGAATTGGCGATGGCGCTCTGCACGCGCGGGCTGAACCATTGCTCCATGCCGAGGTTCAACGTCACCGCCGCGAACAGCGCGACAAGGATGGCGGGCACCACCGCGATCGCGGCGAATATCGCCACCAAGCGGAAATGCAGCTTCGCGCCCGCGGCCCCCGAGCGCCGCGCCTGCCACAGCCGCCCCAGCCGCCAGGCAATCAGCGCGCCCAGCATCAGCACCAGTGCCAGGTTCACCAGCAGGATGCCGAAAAACCCCGTCGGCGTGGGGTTGTAGGGCACCAGCTGCGTGACCACGGCATAGGTCGCGATACTGGTCAGAACGGCCAGGATGCCGATCCCCAGCGCCAGCCGGGCCGGCGCCGAAACGGCGCGAACCAAGCCGGAAACGCCGCCGTCCCGCGGCGTCTGGACTACATCGCTTGTCGCCATTTGCGCCCTGAGCGCGGCTCAAGTGGCCGCACTGGTTTCATAATTCGGCCCCAGTGTAGCGATGACACAGGATGTTGCAAGAATGCCGCGGTGCAAAAGGTGGCGGCGTATTTTCCGGCCTATTCCTGGCGCAAGCCCCGAATCACCTCTAGCCCCAAGTCCTTGATTTTCTTGCGCAGGGTGTTGCGGTTGAGGCCTAGGAGATGTGCGGCCTTGATCTGGTTGCCGCGAGCGGCCGCCAGCGCAATCGAGAGCAGCGGACGTTCCATCTCCTCGAGGATGCGATCGTAAAGTCCCGGCGGCGGGAGCTCATCGCCATGCGCCGCGAAGTAGCGCAGGAGGTGGCGCTCGATGGCGCTTCGCAGCGCGTCGCCGCTGTCCTCGGATTCGGCGCGCGGCGGCGGTTCACGCAATTCGGCGGCCACGGCATCGGCGCCGATGGTCTCGCCGGAATGTAGCACCACCAGGCGGCGCACGAGATTTTCCAGCTCGCGCACATTGCCCGGCCAGCGGTAGCGCTTGAGCAGTTCCAGCGCGTCGCCATCGAGCCGTTTGACGCCCAAGCCTTCCTCTTCGGCCTTGTGGAGAAAATTGCGGACAAGATCTGCGATGTCTTCGATGCGCTCGCGCAGCGGCGGCAGCCGCACCGGCACGACGTTAAGCCGGTAATACAAATCTTCTCGGAACAAGCCCTGCTGTATGAGTTGCCGCAGCTCGCGGTTGGTCGCCGCGACGATGCGCACATTGGTCCTGATCGGCGTGCGTCCACCCACCGCCGTGTATTCGCCTTGCTGCAGCACCCGCAGCAGCCGTGTCTGCGCTTCCATCGGCATGTCCCCGATTTCGTCGAGGAACAGCGTGCCGCCTTCCGCCTGCTCGAAGCGTCCGATGCCGCGATTGGTGGCGCCGGTGAAGGCGCCGCGCTCGTGCCCGAACAACTCGCTCTCGACGAGTTCCTTGGGGATCGCGGCCATGTTGATGGCCACGAAAGGCCCGCGCTTGCGCTTGCCGTAATCGTGCAGCGCGCGCGCCACCAGTTCCTTGCCGGTGCCGCTCTCGCCCATGATCATCACGGTCAGATCGGTCTGCGTCAGGCGCGCGATGACACGGTAGATTTCCTGCATCGCCAGCGAACGGCCGATGAGCGGCAGGCGCGCTTCGCTTTCCACGCGCGGCTCGCGGCGCGATTGCGGCTGCGCCAGTCCGCGCTGCACGAGGCCGATCAGTTCCTTCAGGTCGAACGGCTTGGGCAGGTAATCGAACGCGCCGCGTTCTGCGGCGGTGATGGCGGTCAAGATCGTGTTCTGCGCGCTCATCACCACGATGGGCAGTTCGGGGCGGATGCGCTTGATGCGCGGAATCAAATCGAAGCCGCTCTCGTCGGGCAACACGACGTCGGTGATGACGAGATTGCCCTCGCCGTTCGCGATCCAGTGCCACAGGCCCGCGGCGGTTGCGGAGGTGCGAACGTCGAAACCGGCGCGGCTCAGCGCTTGCGTCACCACGGTGCGGATCGCGGCGTCGTCATCGGCGACCAGGACGACGGACATCTAATTGTCTCCGGCTTTGGGCAGCACCACGCGGAAGATGGTGCGGCCGGGTGTGGATTCGCATTCGACCACTCCGCCGTGATCGCCCACGATCTTGGCGACCAGCGCCAGTCCCAGCCCCGAACCGCGCGGCTTGGTGGTCACGAACGGATCGAAAATGAACGGCAGGATGTCGCCCGGCACACCGGCGCCGTTGTCGCGCACGGTGATTTCCAGCGGCAGGCCGATCGGCGGATGGGTGCCGCCGGCACTCATGCGCATGCCCGGACGGTAGGCGCTGGTCAGCGTGATCTCGCCGCCGGCCTCGGGCACGGCGTCGCGCGCATTGCGCACCAGATTGAGGAACACCTGGATGAGCTGGTCGCGGTCGCCCGCGACTTCCGGCAAGGAGGGGTCGAACACCTCGTGGAATTTCACATGCCGCGCAAAGCTGGTGAGCGCGATCTGGCGCACGCGATCGAGGACCTCATGGATGTTGACGGCCGTTCGCGGGGTGGGGCGCGTGTCGCCGAACGTTTCCATCCGGTCAATCAACGCGCTGATGCGGTCGCTCTCCGCGCAGATCAGCTCGGTCAAGCCGCGCTCGCTTTGCGGCACCGCCTCCTCCAGCAATTGCGCCGCGCCACGAATCCCCGCAAGCGGGTTCTTGATCTCATGCGCCAGCACCGCCGCCATGCCATTCAGCGAACGCACCGCCCCGCGATGAAGCAGTTGCCGGTCAAGGCGTTGCGCGAAACTTCTCTCATGGAAGGTGAGGAGCACGGCGCCCTCGGGCTCGGACATCGGCGTCGCAGTGACGTCCGCCACGCGCTCGCCCAACTTCGGCAGCGACAGATCGATGTCGCGCTCGCCCACCGACGCGCCGCGGGCTCTGGCCTGTTCCGCCGCCGCGATCAAAGGGCTTCCGAATGGGACGATGTCAGCGAGATTTTGCCTCGCCAGCGCAGTGGCGCTTGCGCCGAAAAAAAGCTCCGCCGCCGGATTGGCAAAGAGGATGCCGCTGGCGCGTGCGATCAGCAGAACCGGCATGGGCAGCGCCGCTGTGATCTGCGCCGCCGCCGGCATGTCCATCGTTGACGTCTCGGATTCCACGCCATTGCCCATTATTTATGCATTCTTTCAGATGACTATAGTTCGGGCATCATTTGTGGCAAGGGCCAGCTTGGCCGTGCCGCTGGCTGCCGCTACCTTGATCGCGGAGGATTCATGCCCCGTGTCGCCGCGCTGATCGTCGCCGCCGGAAAGAGTGCGCGCGCGGGCCAGGGCCTACCCAAGCAATACCGGATGCTGGCCGGCAAGCCGGTGTTGCGCCGCGCGATCGAGCCTTTTGCCGCGCATCCGGGCATATCCATGATCTGCGCCGTGATCGGCGCGGCCGACCATGATTTCTATGTCAGCGCCACCGCCGGATTGAACCTGCTGCCGCCTGTAGGGGGTGCGGACACCCGTCAGCATTCGGTGCAGCATGGCCTCACCGCGCTTTCCGCGCATAGGCCGGATTTCGTCCTGATCCACGATGCCGCGCGTCCGCTGGTGTCTTCCGCAGCGATCGATCGCGTGCTCGCGGCGCTGGCGAGCGGCGCCGAAGCCGCCATCCCCCTTCTGCCCGTGGTCGACACGCTGAAAAGTGACGCGGAGGGCTGGAAGACGGTTTCGCGCGCCCATCTGCACCGGGCCCAGACTCCGCAAGGCTTCAAATTCGCGGCGATCCTGAAGGCGCATTACGACTTCATTTCGCAGGCGACCACCGACGACATGGCGTTGGCCGAGATGGCAGGATTGAAGATCGAAGCGGTCGCAGGCGACGAGACGAATATGAAGATCACCACGCCGCAGGATTTCGCGCTGGCCGAGAAGCTGCTCGGCGCCGGCGGGGAGTTCCGCACCGGCATGGGCTTCGATGCGCATCGCTTCACGGCGGGCGATCATGTATGGCTGTGCGGCATGAAGATCGCGCACGATCGCGCACTGCAAGGCCACTCCGATGCCGACGCGGGGTTGCACGCGCTGACCGACGCCATTCTCGGCGCGCTCGGCGCAGGCGACATCGGCCAGCACTTCCCGCCGACCGATGCCCGCTGGAAGAACGCGCCGTCGCACAAATTCCTCGAACATGCTTTGGCTCTGGTGCGCGCGGCAAATGGCGCGGTGGTGCATTGCGACGTCACGCTGATCTGCGAGCGACCTAAGATCGCGCCGCACCGCGACGCCATGCGGGCGCGCATCGCGGACATTCTCGGGATCGATGTCGCGCGCGTGAGCGTTAAGGCCACCACGACCGAAGGCATGGGGTTCACCGGCCGCGGCGAAGGCCTGGCCGCCCAGGCCGTCGCGACGCTACGATTGCCCTGACATGGATGAGCCGCAGATCGACATATCGCTCAAGCAACTGTCGCGCACCGCGCGCATGGTGGCGACGGTGTTCGGCATCGGCTTTGCGCCGATCGCGCCCGGAACCGTGGCCAGTCTCGTGGCGCTGCCACTGGCATGGGCGATCGCCGATGCTTCCAACCGCTTTGTTCTGTTGCTCGCCGGCATATTTGTGGCCGCCATCGGCGCATGGGCCTGCGAGCTTTATGTCCGCGCGAAGAAAGACAAAGACCCCTCCGAATGCGTGATCGACGAAGTGGCGGGCCAGTGGATCGCTTGCGCCTTCATTTCCGGCTCGTACGGCATGTTCTCCGCCCACACGCTGCTCGGCTATGCGCTCGCCTTCGTGCTGTTCCGCGCGCTGGACATCTCCAAGCTCTGGCCGATCAACTGGATCGAACGCATCACGCCCGGCGGGCTTGGCGTAATGCTGGACGACATATTGGCGGGCGCGATGGCGGGCATTGTCATTTTCGTTCTCGCCCTTTTCGGGTTGCCGTAGATGTTCTCCTCACCGCTTCTTCGCCTGGCCGAAGTGGTTCTCGCCGAGGCGCGCGAGCAGAAGCTGCGCATCGCCACGGCGGAAAGCTGCACCGGCGGATTGATCGCGGGGCTGCTGACGGAAATTCCCGGCTCGTCGGACGTGGTCGATCGCGGATTCGTTGTCTATTCCAACCGCGCCAAGCAGGACATGCTGGGCATTCCGGGCGATCTCATCGCGGACATGGGCGCGGTGTCGGAGCCCGTCGCGCGCATGATGGCGGAAGGCGCCGTCGAGAACTCCCACGCGCATGTCGCGGTGGCGGTGACCGGCGTGGCGGGACCAGGTGGCGGCACGCCGCTCAAGCCCATCGGGCTCGTTCATATCGCGGTGTGCCGGGAGCGGCGCTCGATCGTCCATGAAGCGCACCGCTTCGGCGATATCGGCCGCAGCGAAATCCGCATGAAGACGGTGCAAGCCGCGCTGGAATTACTTCAGCGCCTGCTTTGAAAGCCTGCGCGCGCGCTTTTCGAACGCCTGCGTCATGCGTGCGACGACCGTGCCGAAAGCCTTGCCCGCGACCATCGTCAGCAAACGGCTTTTGAACTCGAACATGATCGAAAATTCCAGCTTGCACAGATCGCCCATCGGGATGAAGCGCCAGTGCGTTTCCATCTGCTTGAACACGCCCTCGGTCTGCACGACGTCGATGCGGAGCTTGGCGCGATCCAGCCGGGCACGGCTGGTGTAGCGCTCCTGCATGCCCTTGAAGCCGACGGTGGTTTGCGCAATCACGATGTCGTCGTCACCCTCGCGTTCGCGGCTCAGGACGCGCAGCGCATCGCACCACGGCACGAATTCCGGATAGCGCTCGACGTCGGCCACAATGTCGAGCATGAATTCGGCCGGGTACGAGACGATGCGGGATTCGGAGTGAGACGGCATGCGATTCCCATATTGTCATGGCCCGCGAAAGCGGGCCACCCGGTGAGCGCGTCTGCGCGCGGAAAAGAGTCTTGCGGGAACGCGGACGCGTCCCTGCTGGATGGCGTCCCCGCGAAGGCGCGGATCAAGCCGGGCCATGACAGTTGGTACTAGAATTTTCCGTTCTGGTAGTCGTTGATCGCGGCGCGGATTTCGTCCGGCGTGTTCATCACGAACGGTCCGTATTTGGCGATAGGCTCGCGAATCGGCTTGCCCGCGATGACGAGAAACCGCGCGCCGCCGTCGGTCGCGCTGGCGTGCAACGCGCCGCCTTCGGACAGCACGCCGATCTCGCCATTGCGCACGCTCTGGCCATCCACGCGCAACTCGCCATCGAACACATAGACGAAGCCTTCATGGCCCGTGGGCACGGGCACATCGACCGACGCATTCGCGCCGAGCGTCACGTCCGCAAAGAACGGCTTGGTCGTGCGGTCAGGCCCCGCGCCTTTTTGGCCATCCCACTCGCCCGCGATGAGCTTCACCTTCGCCGCGCCGCTGGCGAATTGCGGGATCGCTTCGGCGGGAATGTCCGCGTACCACGGCGCGCGCATCTTCTCGGCCGCCGGAAGATTGATCCAGAGCTGGAAGCCGAACATCGCACCATCGGTCTGCGTCGGCATCTCGGAATGCGCGACACCGCTGCCGGCGGTCATCCACTGCACGCCGCCATCGGTCACGATGCCCTCGCCGCCATGATTGTCGCGATGCTGGATCGAGCCGCGGATCATGTAGCTCACGGTCTCGAAGCCGCGATGCGGATGCTCGGGGAAACCGGCGATGTAATCCTTCGGATTGTCCGAGCGGAACGTATCCAGCATCAGAATCGGATCGACGGTCTGCAAAGCCGGCTGCCCGACGAGACGGTTCAACTTCACGCCCGCGCCGTCTTCCGTTGCCATGCCCGGCACGCGCTTGACGATCGTGCGGTTTTTCAGTTTTTCCGCTGCTGCTGACATTGCTGCCTCCAATATTTGCTACGGCAGATATGGCACGCAAAAGCCCTACTTAAAGAAGGCACACCTATGTCACCGCGTTGCGGCCCGGTTCGCCTGCATCTGCGCGAAATCGGCGTCGGCGTGGTAGGACGAGCGGGTCAGGGGCGATGCGCTGACCATCAGGAAGCCCTTCGCGCGCGCGATGGCTTCGAGGCCTTTGAATTCATCCGGCGTCCAGAAGCGTTCCAGCTTGGCGTGCTTCTTCGTCGGCTGCAGATATTGGCCGATGGTGAGGAAATCGACGTTCGCGGCGCGCAGGTCGTCCATCACCTGCATGATCTCCTCGCGGCTTTCGCCCAGGCCCACCATCAGGCCCGATTTGGTGAAGCCGGTAGGCACCAGTTCTTTCGCGCGCGCCAGCAATTGCAGCGACGCGAAATAGCGCGCGCCGGGGCGCACGGTCAGATAAAGCCGTGGCACGGTTTCGAGATTGTGGTTGAACACATCCGGCCGCGCCGCCATCACCACATCGAGCGCGCCGGGCTTGCGCAGGAAATCCGGCGTCAGAACTTCGACGGTCGTGCCGCGCGAATGTTCGCGGATGGCTCGGATGGTTTGCGCAAAATGTTCCGCGCCGCCGTCCGCCAGATCGTCGCGATCCACGCTTGTAATGACGACATGCTTCAAGCCGAGCTTGGCGACAGCCTGCCCCACATGCAGCGGCTCATCGGCATCGAGCGCGCCGGGCAATCCCGTCTTCACGTTGCAGAAGGCGCAGGCGCGCGTGCAGGTGTCGCCCATGATCATCATGGTGGCGTGGCGATGCGTCCAGCATTCGCCGATGTTCGGGCAGCCCGCTTCCTCGCACACCGTGTGAAGCCCATGCTCCTTCACGATGGCCTTGGTCGCGGCAAACTCCGCGCCCACCGGCGCCTTCACGCGAATCCACTCCGGCTTGCGCAAAACTTCCGTATCCGGCCGATGCGCCTTTTCCGGATGGCGAAGCTGGGTGCGGTCGATGACAGCGGTCATGGGCGCTACATATATGCATGCGGCGCGGAAAAACACCCCGTTTTGCCGGGGCCCGGCCCTGCGCTAGGCTTAAACGGAATGGGCGCGGGCAATTCAGACCCGCCGGGAGACGCCATTGACACTTGCGACCGTCGCCGCCGCCAGCGGCGAAGAGATCACGCCGTTCGACCTGTATCGCACGCAGAAGCCGATCTTCCACGCCTTTGCCGAGGCGCGCGCGAAGTTCGGCGGCAAGAAGCCGGCCATCGTCGATGTCGATGAGCGCGTGCTGAATTACGACGAAGTCCTGCGCGCCACACTGGCGCTGGGCCATGCGCTGAAAAAAGGCACGCGTTCCGGCGATACCGTGGGCGTCATGCTGCCAACCGGCGCGGGCGCGACCATCGCGTTCCTCGCGCTCTCCGCTTACGGCCGTGTGCCGGCCATGCTGAATTTCACCAGCGGCGCGGCCAGTCTCAAATCGGCGCTGCGCACGGCGCAGGTCAAGCGCGTCGTCACCGCCCGCCGCTTCATCGATGTCGGCGGATTCCAGGGACTGGTCAACGAACTCGCGCGCGATTACGAGATCATCTATCTTGAAGATGTCCGCGCAAAGATCTCGCTGACGGACAAGATCGCCGCGGTGGCCGGCACCTATCTTCCCAAATTCGTCACCTCGCATGCCGCGCAGGACAAGCCCGCGGTGATCCTCTTCACCTCCGGCACCGAAGGCGAGCCGAAAGGCGTGGCGCTGTCGCACAGGAACATCCTCGCCAATATCGAACAGGTGCGCGCGCATCTGGCGTTCTACGAGACCGACATCCTGTTCAATCCCCTGCCCGCCTTTCACTGCTTTGGATTGACGGTGGGCGCGCTGACGCCGCTGCTCCTGGGGATCAAGCAGGTCTGCCATCCGACGCCGCTGCAGCCGAAAGAGATCGTGCGGCGCATCAAGGATACCGGCGCCACCATCCTGCTCACCACCGACACCTTCATCTCGCAATATGCGCGCGTCGGCGAACAGGGCGATCTGAATTCGCTGCGCCTGTGCGTCTGCGGCGCGGAGCGGTTGCGCGATGAGACGCGCCAATTGCTGCGCAAGAAATATTCGATCGAACTGCTCGAAGGTTACGGCGTGACCGAGACCGCGCCCGTGATCGCCGCCAACCAGCCGGGCGCGAACCGTTCGGGCACCGTCGGCCGCTTGATGCAGGGCATGCAAGCAAGGCTCGAGCCCGCCGAAGGCATCGCCAATGCGGGGCGCCTGTTCGTGAAAGGCCCGAACGTGATGCTCGGCTATATTAGGCCGGAAAATCCCGGCGTGATCGAACCGCCGCCCGGCGGCTGGCACGATACGGGCGATGTCGTGAGCATCGACGACGAAGGCTTCATCGCCATCAAGGGCCGGCTAAAGCGCTTTGCCAAGATCGGTGGCGAAACAGTGTCGCTGGCCGTGGTGGAAAGCATCGCCTCGGCATTGTGGCCAGACCACGCCCATGCCGCGGTCGCGCTGCAGACGGAAGGCAAGAAAGGCGAGCAGATCGTGCTCGTCACCACCAATCTCGAAGCCAATCGCATCGACCTCGTGGGCTGGGCGCACAATCACGGCGTGCCCGACCTTGCGGTGCCGCGCATCATCGTTCCGGTCGAGGAGGTTCCCGTGCTGGGCACCGGCAAGACCAATTACGGCTCGGTCGAGAAAATGGCCAAAGCCGCGATGGTCCAGTAGGCAGCGATATTTGGCGGCTTTCAGCGGTTTAGCGCAGAGATTGACAATCAGTCTCAATCTCAATACATAAGGTAGGCAACTCGCCCGAGTTTCCTTGGATGATCGTTTGCGTCTGCAATAGGCTGAATGAAACGCGGATTCGCGCCGCCTGTGAGGCTGGTCCGGCCCGCGCGGAAGATGTTTATGGCCTTTGCGGCGTGAAAAGGAATTGCGGACGATGCCAGGAAACAATCGCCGAAATACTGGACGAAACGCGGGCCCAGCTCCGCAACCGGGAAAAAGCGGCGTAGGCCCCTCGCCTGTCGCCTCCATGCGCGGCGACGGCGCAGTCATCGATTTCCTCAACCTCGTTCTGAAGAACGAACTCACCGCGATCAACCAGTACTTCCTGCATTCGCG